>CAYSPA010000010.1:4853-23491 GCA_964432835.1 uncultured Thermoplasmatales archaeon
GCATCTGTTGTTATGTCAATTCTGTTAACTCTTGCGATACCACTGGGTGCAAGCGAGATAAACGATGATGAATCCGTTCCCGCAAAAATCAGGATAGTAGCTGGATACGATGAAGATATATCCAGAACCATCGCGATATCTGGTGAGGAAGCTCGGGAATTGTACGAAGAAATCACAAACATAAATGAAAAAATTCGTTCAGCTAAATCTATAGAGGAGTACAGAGATCTCGTTGAGCAGAAAATCGACATCCTCAGAGACAAAGGAATCCTCCCAGAGGATTTCACTCCACAGAATATGGAAGAGTTGGCAAGAGAGATATGGTGCGGTTTATCGGGGAATCAGGATGACACCCAGAATGGTGGTAACAGGAGCTTTCTGAGTTTACCTCGCATATCGAAGCCTTACTTCAGCCTGACCCCATCGGTGTTTGTCACGTTTGCTCCTCTCAAGACGATAAACACCTTTGGACTGCGCCCTTTCGGTACGATACTCCCACCATACATCATTGACCCGAGTAAAACAACTGTGAAGATGAATGCTACGGGGATATACATGAATACCACCGGAGGTGTACTTCAAACACTTAACATGAGCGGTCCGCTGGGCAGATTAATACAGAACAAGAGCATAGAAATAAACAGTTCGCTGTGGAGAAGCATATGGAGTATCTTTGGAGACGAGAGTCACGCGAACTGCTCGGCAGATTATGTGCTCGCAATCTATTATCTGCAACTCACATTTGCATCTTCATCATACGGTTTTGTCTTCCCTAAGCCCAGATTCATATTGCAACCTTTCGTTTATATCGGCCTCTTCACGATTCCATTCCTACTATCGGTGTACATGGTGTGGAGCAACATAAAAATCACCCTACTCGACCTCGCGGTCATACTGAGTTTTCTTCCCGCCATCATAATACCATTCGAGTTTTCATCTTAATGGATTAATGCTTTTACTTTTTTGATTTTAGTGATTTTGATAAAATTTGATGGATTATAACGCTATCCACCACCCCCACTATTTTCTCTCCATCCAGGACAGGGATTCGGGAATGCTTGCTCTCTCCGATTTTGTGTATAACATCTATTATCCTTTCCCCTTTAAATGAGCTTATCACCCTCTCTCTGGGGGTCATGATACTCTTTAATTTGGCTCCTATTTTTCTCCTTCTCCTCGCCATATATGCATCGGCTCTCGTAAATATACCTCTAAACCTTCCATTTTTATCCACAATATTGAGAAAATCCGTTCCTTCCTTTTCCATCAGCTCCTCTGCATCTCTCCCCGTTTTTTCCTCGTATATTGTATAAGGTTCCTCCATCACCGTCTCAACCGGAGAAAGATATATTTCTCCTCCCGAAAGCTTTACCTTTATTCTATATCTCCACACAGCCGCTATGATCAAGATCAACGGAATCAAAGATAGTGTGAAGATGTACTCGATGTGTACCGATGGGAGATTTCTATGGAAACAGATAGAAAGCCATATGACCAATGCTATATACGCCATAGAGAGAACAACTAAGGGAATGACATCTTCTATCTCTGATTCTTTCATGTTTCAAAAAAAAGCGGAGAGAATAAAAAGATTATGGAAAAACATCACGGTGTGATACTGTTCAGCAAAAATCGGGATCATTTTCCATTCGAAAAGGTGAAGAATGAACATCGCATAATGTGGCTATATGATTGGGGGAGAGAATGTCTATCACGCCAAAACACCAGATGGGTGGGTTCTCGCCATAAAACGTTACAAGCCCGAATCTGATAGAGCTCCATATCCCGTTATTCTTTTTCACGGTCTTGCAGCGAATCGATACTGCGTGGATTTTGGTGAAGAGGGCGGTTCGGAGTGGAATCGGTATAGCCTTGCTGGTTATCTCTACCGCGGTGGAGATAAAGAGGATATAAAATTTGACGTGTGGGTTCCTGAACTGAGAGGAAGAAATGGCAGTCGAACATTCGACCCCGCCGTTTCTCCCGAGAAATACAATTGGTGTCTTGATGAGTACGGCGATTATGATGTGCCAGCCATCATAAAGCGCGTTCAACGCGAGTATCGGAGGGAGGGTTATGGAAAAGCGAGGATTTTCTGGGTTGGTAAGAGTATGGGTGGTATGCTTGCCTATGCATATGGTGAGATGGATGGTGGCAGAAGGGAGAAAGACAGAATTCTCAAAGGTGTTGTAACAATCGCCTCTCCTGCTATATTTAGGAACAGCAGACCTGTCCTTAAATACATCTTGAGTCTTGTAAAAGTTTGGGGTCCAAATCTCATCAACCTATCTGAGACTATAAAAAGACTGATAGACGATAGGGAATTATTCGATGAGGTTATAGGTTTTGTTGCATCTCTAAAGAACATGGATGAAGACATCCTTGAAAAATATCTTTTGAAGGGGTTCGATAGCACGATACCAAAGAAGGTCCTCAAACATTTTCTCATATTTCTGAAATACGGTGACTTTTGCAGGTATCCCAAATATCCATTACTCTACAATATCCTATACAGATTTAACGCTATAAGAAAATGGTTTGCGCCTTATAGTTACACCGACAATCTATGGAGATTTAAAGCGCCTCTGTGTGTGATAGCTGGAGGTTCAGATCCTTTAGCTCACCCCAATGATGTATTCTACGCATATTACAACGTTGGCACTCCAAAAAGTCGCAGGAAAAGGATTCTTATACCCTGTTACGGCCACATGAATCTCAATCTGGGTAAAGATGCTAAGAAAGATGTTTATCCTAAGATTTACAACTGGCTTAAGAAGGAAGCTTTACGAACATGATGAAGAAATGGTCTTTCTGGGGGATTTGGAAAGCGTCACTGTGTGGAGACATATGCGGGTGCCGGGATTCGAACCCGGGTAATAGCCGTGGCAGGGCTATGTGATACCAGACTACACCACACCCGCTACAATGAACATGTATACTTTTCCCATTTAAGATTTTTATCCATCCTCTGCTCTTCTTTTAATTTCAATCTCTCCTTTGTCACCATCCACCACAACAATATCTCCATCTCTGATTCTCGAGATATCTATCCCGTCTACACATGGAATTCCAGCAAGGATGACGCCGGCCGCGACGACGGTATCGATATTCTCTGTCACTATAGCGAGTGGTGCATTTCCATATCTTTTCAAACCATATATGATGTATGAACCAACTGTCGACCCCTTACCGTGGGGAAAGACCAGTATCTTTCCCTTTATACTTCTTCCTTCCAGAGGATGACCTTTCTCCACGATCTTTCCACTTTTTACATCCACGCCTCCATAGAATCCGATGGGTTCCATACTTACAACGGCGCATCCCTCAACCCTTCCAGGATATATCGTTTTCCCCTTCATATTATCATCCCTATGAGTTCTTTCAAACTACCAAACACAACCCGACATCCACAGAGATTCGGCAGATAGTTTGCCGCCTTTCCGGAATTCACACCCACCACCTTGAAACCCATCTCTTCTATTGGAGAAACCACCATGCATGTATCTGATATTATCTTTCCACCGGCCTTTTCTATTATCCTCGACAATCCCGTATCAACCGACAGTTTCTTTACGAATCTTGAGGTGAATATCCAGAGGGGTTTTTTCAGCTTCTTGCCTTTAACCAGTGCCGAAATTTCCTTTATCTCGTTCAGAGATGCATGAGGGCAACCTATCATAACTGCATCCGGATTTTCTCCCGAGAACCTCTCCCTCCCTTCCTTTAGTTCCTCTTCACCCACACTGAATTTTTCCAGACTGTCAAGATCAAAATTTCTCGCCTCGGGTGTTAAATCCTCGACGTGGTAAAGGGCTATGGAGCCAGTGGCAGCCATGGCGGCGCCGAGGGCTTTGAGATGGTCTGTGGTTGCAAACTTTATGCCCCTGAGATAGGGTATTCTGTTTTTCAGTACCCTGCCAAGATAGTAGCCGAGTAACCCAAAATCGGATATTTCATTCAGTTCTGTGTTGATATTCACGATTACATCTGGTTTTCTGTTCTCCTGGAGATGCAAACCATAGTTTGGGGTGACTCCGCATATGGAGGATGCAAGTGCAGAAATGGCACCCTCTCTATTGGTTCTTGCGCCCATCACGGAGTTTGCAAAAGAGACAGCCGATGACTCCGCCCATGCCAGATGTTCTCCAAATCTGGGAATATTCCCTACGAGGTAGGGTGTACATGTCAATGTTGGGTATATGCCCATCTTTCTGAATGCTCTCACTATCCTCATCTGCTTCCTCGCAAAGTTCTCTGGATATCCCAGTTGTTTCCACATTCTTAGATCTACGCCGGCAGGGTTCAGATAGGATGGAACAACCGCTCTCGCTCCTCCTTTGGAGATGCTTTCAAGAAGTTCGAGACCGTATTCACCTATGGATTTGTAAGAAACACCGGATATCTGGCAGGATGAAACGGGTATCATTCTGTCAGCACCATAAATGTCACCGATAACAACGAGAATCCTGAACATCTTCTCTTTAATCTCTCCGTACTCTCCGTCCAGTATTTTCTCTTCTTCTTTTGTAAGGTACATGTGCACACCTCTGAAAATCCATCCCGTGGTATTCGCTTGAGGATTTATATATATGGTGATAAAGTTTCAGAGGGCGTTGTTTATCTCCTCGATGGTATTTTCCACGCTCTTCTCCACGTTACATTCTCTTCTCACACCACTGTACTTTCTCGCTTTCTTAACATCTTCCGGGAGATTCACCTTATCCTGGTCCACGCAGTAGAAGTTTCCTTTTTCCATATGATATTCCGCAAGATATTCCTGCTCAACCTGGCCCGGCGTCGGTATCAGCAGGGCTTTTGTCTTTATGACGGCAAGGTCCATTATGGTGGAGTATCCCGATCTTGATATCACCATCTTTGCCCTGTTGAGAAATTCTTCTCTTTTTTCCTTGCTTAGAATGCTGTATACCTCTATATTCCCTTCTTTCCGGAATACCTCCTCATCGGGTCTGCCGAGGGTGACAACTATTTTTCCATCCATATTTCCTATCTGTTTCATCAGTATATTTTCAAGGATACTTCTCTGCGGTTCCGGACCGGTTATGGAAATGAGATAATCTATATCCTTTTTGAGGTCTCTTTTTCTGAAATCGGAGAGTACACCAATATAGGCTATTTTATTTCTCTTTATCAGTTTAAGATTATGAGATAGCTTTCCAGAGAGGTCATCGTTTTCGTAATCGGGCACCAAAAACTTGATGAATCTGTTTTTTAGGAAAAAGAGGTTGTATATTTCGCTGCCGAATTCGAGGGTTCTCATGTTTAGAGGGTTCAGGATTCTCACCTGATGATTTATGAGAAACGAGGGGATTCTTCTGCTATAGATATCATACCTGCCATCAGATATTATCACATCGATCTTTTCTTTCTCGAGGAGCTTCGTGACGAATTCCAAACCCCTGTGCATTCTGCTCATAAACTTTGGCCAGTAAAGAAAGGATTTTGCTATGAAGGCGCCTCTTGTCTCCGCTACAGGTATCGGGTAATCTTTCACATCAAAGTACCTTATACCTCCATCTCCCAGCTCTCTTTTTAGGAACTTGAGAGAATTACCGTGTGATATCACCGTGAGATTGTTTCCCTCCTCTATCAGTTTCCTCATTATTGGTAAAGATCTCGTTGCATGTCCGAGACCCCATGAGCATATACCGTATATGATGTTCATCAAAGAACCGTATCCCCTAAACCCTTAAATACGTTAGATTTTTTAGAGTGCAGCAATGAGGTTCGTTGAAAAACTGGAAAAAGCGATGGACAAAAACGACTCTCTTCTGTGCGTGGGACTCGATACAGACCTCTCGAAAATACCTGATTATCTTAAAGATGATGAGAATCCTTTGCTCAGTTTCAACAAAGAGGTTGTATCACATACAAGAGATCTTGTGTGCAGTTACAAGATAAATCTCGCCTTTTATGAAGCATCTGGCATCGCCGGTGTAAAGGCTCTCATTGACACGGTAAAAATCATACCGAACGATATTCCGGTGATAATAGATGGAAAGAGGGGAGATATAGGTAACACAGCGAGGATGTATGCGAAAGCCATCTTTGAGGTTATAAAGGGAGATGCCACAACCCTGAATCCGTATCTCGGTTATGATTCTATCAAGCCATTTCTGGAATATGGAGATAGATATGTGTTTGTTATCTGCAAGACATCGAATCCTTCTTCTTCAGAGATACAGGACAGAAAAGTGAATGGCAAAAGGCTGTACCAGCTTGTTGCGGAGAGGATAAAGGAATGGGGACCAAACTGCGGAGCGGTTGTGGGAGCAACATATCCCGAGGAGATCAGGGAAGTCAGAAAGATTCTCGGAGATGATAGAATCATACTCATACCGGGAATAGGCAAGCAGGGTGGAGACCTTGAGAAATCTGTAAGATATGGTTGCACCAGCGGAAAGAATATCATAATAAATGTCTCACGCAGCGTGATATATGCGGAGGGGGATTTTCCACAGTGCGTGAGAGATGCGGCGGATGATCTCAGAAGGAATATCAATCTGTTCAGACCTTTCTAAAAACGATTCACACCCAAAACTGAAAATCCAAACTCCGGTTGAGGTGATGATGGATAAGAAGGAGATAAGAGAGTGGATGTGGGACAAACTGGAGAAGGAAGGTATATCGAGATTTCCTGGAGCGAGAGGCAGAATACCCAATTTTGTTGGTGCCGAAAAGGCCTCCCGAAGACTGGAAAAATTATCCGCATGGAAAAAGGCCGAGGTTGTTAAGATAAATCCGGACAGCCCACAAAAGGAAGCAAGGTACATGGCTCTATCATCCGGTAAAATATTGATTATGCCGACACCCAGATTGAGAGAGGGCTTTCTGATTCTTGAGCCGGATAAAATTAGACCAGAGGTTTACAGAGAGGCATCCTCCATACGTGGCGCATTCCGGTATGGGAGGAAGATTCCCATTGATGCGATTCCGGAGGTTGATGTTGTAATTATAGGCAGCGTGTGCGTTGATCACAGAGGGAACAGAATTGGAAAAGGCGGCGGCTACGCGGAGCTTGAATACAGCATACTATTAGAGACAGGTGGGCTGGATGAAAGTACACCAGTAATAACCACCATTCACGATGTCCAGTTTGTCGATTTCGAGATACCCAGAGACGAGTTTGACCTCGGCATAGATATAGTTGTTACTCCAACCCGGACAGTTAGGATAGATAACCCTACCAAACCAAAGGGTATAGTATGGGAGAAACTGCCCCGGGAGAAGATGGAGGAGATACCCGTGCTGATGGAACTCTTTTCCAGACGGAGAAATAAGTAGGGTATGTAAAATATCGCAAGAAATTTATAGGTCTGACTTGATAATTTAATCCGTGATATGAGGAGAATCGGCACACTGATGATTGTTATCCTGTTTCTCTTTCCCACCCTATATCATGCAGAACATGAAAATGCCGTGTATGACCTCGTTATAATAGCTCCCCAGAAATTTCACAGAGCTCTTGAGCCTCTTGTAGAGCACAAGATAAAACATGGAATAAGGACAAAACTGGTCAGCATAGAGGATGTCTATGACCAGATGTTCTGGTATGGAAGGGATAAAGCGGAGAAACTGAAATATTTCATAAAATTCGCGGTGGAGATATGGGGTGTAAAATATGTGCTTCTGGTTGGAGGGAAAAAGGGTCAAACCCCATTTGATGATTTCTGGATACCCGTGAGATACAGTCATCTGAGCAGGGGATACGACTATGGGACCAAATACATCAGGGAAGGAAAGTTCCTCACGGACCTTTACTTTGCTGATATTTATGATGAAAATGGTAACTTCTCTTCGTGGGATGACAACGATAACGGAATTTTTGGAGAATGGCCCGAGGATGGTACAGCATTAGATAGACCGGATCTCCATCCCGATGTGTACGTTGGACGCTTGCCTTGCAGAAATATAAGAGATGTGAAGATAGTTGTCAGGAAAATCATAGAATACGAAAGCGGTGACTGGAGTAACAGCAAGTGGTTCAGGAGATTCGTCGTCGTGGCAGGAGATACATATCCGGAAAAAACAGATTATTACGATGGAGAGGTTTACACCCAGCAGGGCATACTGTACATGGATGGATTCGATGCGGTGAAGTTATGGGCATCGGAGGGAAAATTGAGTCCCGCGAATGTCATAAGGGAGATAAACAGGGGATGTGGATTTATATGGTTCTCCGGGCACGGGAGTCCCGCGCTGTGGGGTACACATCCGCCAGATAGCGAGAAATGGATATATGGTCTGAAGTTGTGGCACATGTTCTTTCTCCACAACGGGAACAGATTGCCAATCTGCATCTCCGGAAGTGGATGTTTCAACAACATGTTCAATGTCAGTATACTGCACTCTGAGTGGGTCTACTTCAAGGGATTAATACCATATGGAATACCATATTGCTGGGGATGGGGTCTGGTCAGAAATCCAAGAGGAGGGAGCATCGCAACGATCGCCTCTACAGCCTTTAGTTACGAATCTCCAGACATAAGCAGAGGTGAGGGCGGGATAGAATGGCTGGATATGCACTTCTTTGAAAAGTATGCCGCCGGTTCAGAAACTCTTGGAGAGGTCTGGGCAAAAACGATAGAGGCGTTTCTTTCAAATTTCACCATCGACTGGAACGATACAAGCAGGAATGGCTCTGCTCTGATAGCAAAAAATGTTGAGGAGTGGTTACTGATTGGTGACCCGAGTCTCAGGATCGGTGGAGTATCTTAACTAGGTCTCCGGCGGCGCCGCTGTGGATGGAATGAATGGGGAGGTTGATATCGCCGAGTACATGCAGTGTAGAGAGATCTGTCATCCTTATCTTTCCATCCGAGATCGTATAAAGAACGTTGTCTATGTATAGAACTCTATTTACCGTGCTCACTGAATCGTTCTGAGGGACTTTACCCTTGTAATTCACTCCCGATGATGGGTCTACCGAGTAGACATAAACTCCGCTGAATGGTATCGATGTGTAAACTTCTTCTCTATCTGAGGTCATTGCTTTGATGAAGAAGTGTTCCTTTGTCACCGGTATCACCAGAAGATGTTTATCTCTATCAAACAACAGAGCCTTGTGGTCCCAGAGAGCTGGACATATTATACTCTCACCCTCTATGACCTCTCTGGATATTTCCACCGGGTTTTCCGGGTCTGAAACATCGAAGAATGAGATCTTCAAACCCGTTATTATCGTCTGACCATAGCTCGAGTTGGTGGTCTCTCTCCCTATGCCAATGATGTGATTCTCGTCATATGGATGAAGGTATGTCGAAAATCCCGGAAGTTTAAGTTCTCCAAGAATCTCCGGATGATACGGATTTGAGAGGTCCAGAACGAAGAATGGGTCGATGTTCCTGAAGGTCACGACGTATGCTCTGTCTCCGTAGAATCTCACCGCGTATATCCTCTCTCCGGGTGCGATCTTTTCCAATGATGCCACAATCCGGAGTTTCATATCAAGAATGTAAACGCCATTTGTGGATTTTCCGTTCCATACATCTCCCGATGTGGTTGCAATCCTGAAGAAGCCTCCGTGCTCATCCATGGAGAACTGATTGAGAACCCTACCCGGTACTTCGCCGTGGCATGCATACCTTATCTTACCCTCCTCCATGGAAATGCGGTAGATGATTGTTTTTTCCTTCACCTTTTTATCCGAGGTTGTTTCGTGTACAAGTGAGCTGTCACTCTCAAGTATACGATAAACTCCATAGTCAATGCAGGCGAGGTAAAGATTCGAGCGGGATGCATACATGGTTGTCGTTGCTCCGGTGATAACTGCCACGTCATCTGTTACAGTCCCCTTAGTGATGTCGATTGCGGTAACGTATGTCATGATGCAATCATACTGTTTTTCGGGTGGATGATAGATTTTCTCTGGGGGAATCTTAATTCTCTCTCCGTTGACGATGATTTCAGGTGGCGTGATGGTGGTTGATGTGTTTTCCTTTTTGATAAGAACGTATGGTGACTCCGTCGTTATCACATAGATGTGATCTTCTACCATTCTCGCATCGAATATCGTGCCTTCCAGATCTATTCTGCTCACTTTAACCGGATTATCTTTTGAGGATATATCGTAAATCTCAACCACTCCGGACCCGGGGAACCAGTAAAGATGTGGTCTGAATGGAGGAGGAGTGTACGATGTACCGAGTACTATCAACCGGTCGGCGCTCAGAAAGAGACCCCTGATGGTGTAGTTCATCTCCATCGTGAATGAAATCGTTGCGTTCTGCCAGGGGTATGCTTTTATTATGCAGAGCATGTCGCCTCTGGCGAGATAGATGTACTCTCCATCCGTCTTCACCATGTCCATCTCATCCACTCCTTCCACCTGAACGTTTGTCGTGGAGAAATCATGAGTATTTTCACCAGTTGTCACGGTCTTTGGAGAGGAGCCTATCTCCGCGATCATGACCCTCCCATCGTAAACGTACGGCGGCGCCGCCTTATTCAGTGATTCCTCTATGTATTGCTGGAGTTCGGTATAAGAGGAGAATGTTCTCAGTTCGTACTGAAGTCCCGCACCTGTTTCCAAAATTTGGAGGGGGTACAATGGCGTCACAACCGCTGCAACCACCGCGGATATCCACAGTATCATTACCGCCCGGTTCATGAAATTATCTATACATCTCCGCGATATATATAAGAGACGAAAATGTTAGGTATCTTCCTAACATATTATTCTCCGCTCTGCTCTCTGTATAGAACATCGAAGATATCCTTTCTCCTCCAGAGTTTTCCAAAGGAAAAAATCATGAGAACTGCAGATACCGATACCAGTAACAGCCCGATGTAAAGATAGAATGGGTCCTGATAAAACACCTCTGCATTCATCTTTATGGCTCCTCCTTCCATGAGGGTGATATTGGTTCCATTGCCGTGGGTTTCATTTGAGGTTGTGCCATATTCAGCCATGCTGTTGTTAACAACTGTGATATTAAATGACTCGATATACACATTCTGAGGGTTTGTTTTCAGGAGGGTCTGATTTCTGATATAACTCCTGAGATAATCCTTTGGAAGGATTTCTATCTCATCCCCCGATTTCGTTTGATTTGATGATTTCTCGGGAAGGGCGCCGGCGGCTCCGCCCTGGACATATCGCGGTGTTGATATCTCACCCTCTATTTCAATATGGAAACCGTTTCCATATACCAGTATCTGTGAGACCCCGAAAAACAGGAGGAACATGGATATACAGAAGGTTATGACGATTTTGGTGTTATCCGGATGCAGCAGAGAGGAGCCCTTCCAAGATAGTTTGTAATATGTCCATTTGTGTCCTTCCCTCTCCATCTTCTTGACGAGGTCTGCCTCAACCAGTTTGTTCATGTGTTCGAGAACGGTTGTTTTGCTGAGTCCGGTTGCCCTTGCAATCTCCGAGAGATTCATTTTTCTTCCATCGAGGGCTTTCAGGATTTTCAATCTAGTTTCCGATGCCAGTACCTTGAATGTATCTTTGTCAATAACAACTTTTGACATTTTCAAAAAGATTTAGTCTCTATCGCTTAAAATGGTTTTGCTTTTGTTAGGTATATACCTAATGATCACCGCATCTATGCCCGCGATGAAATTCATTAATTTAATAAACTGTCTGAGCTTTACGACAATGGGATTGGGATGCACGTGGAGAGGAATATGAACAGATGTATCACTTTTGGGCGAGTGAGAAACAGGGTTGACCTCGTTGGTGTCGTCACCAAGATAGACGAGAGGTTCGTTTGTCTGAAAATACCGAATTTCAAAGGTTGCCTGGAGTATCCATCGAATCTCGTTGAAATAATAGAAGGAAATGATTCAACATCTGCAAGAGAACCGTAACATTTAAAGCCAACCTTTGAACTTAAAGGAAGCATGACTCCAGGCTTGCTAAGGATGGATCTTCACATTCACTCGTGCTACTCCGAGGATGGGAATGGAACACCGAAGGAGATCGTGAAATCCGTCAGGAAAAAAGGTCTGAATGGTATTGCCATAACGGATCACAATACGGTTAAAGGTTCTCTGAAAGCCCTTCGCTTTAGAAGTGATGATTTCATAATTATTCCCGGAGAGGAGGTTTCAACGCTTAATGGTCACCTCCTCGTATACGGAATAAAGGATGACCTTCCCAAGGGTAAAAGTATCGAGGAGACGGTGGAGATAGCAATAGATGAAGGCGGCGTACCCGTGGTTCCGCACGTTTATCGTCTCTTTTCGGGTATCAAAAAGAGGAATTTACTGAAAATCAGGAAGCATGTAGGCGCCATGGAGGTATTCAACAGTTGCAGCTGGAAAAGGGTTAACAAGAAAATGTCAAAACTTGCAAAGAGGTTTGGTTTTGGAGGGACTGGAGGGAGCGATGCCCACTCACCCGAATATGCTGGCTACGCTTATACGCTGATAAATACCACCGATTTCAGTCTGGATTCGATACTAACCGAGATAGAAAAGGGAAGAACATGGGGCTTGGGGCGGTGTCTACCACTTAAAGTAAGAAAGGATAGAGCGGTTTTGGCGGTTAAACAATTCTTTCAGAGAGGTTTTAAGAAAATTTAGAGTCGTATTTTCCCTCGTCTATTTCTTTCTGCACCTCTTTTGGGGATTTTCCTTCCACTGTTACACCAATTGATACGCAGCTTCCAAGAACTTCCTTGACCTTTCTCTTCAAATCCTTTCCCAATAGGTCACCGTGTTTCATCTTTGCTATCTTTATGAGCTGGTCCATTGTGAGATTCCCAACCTTTTCCTCTCTCGGATTCGATGAGCCCTTTTCTATGTTGAGCTCTCTGAGTATGAGAGCGGTAACCGGGGGAGTGCCGACCTCTATCTCAAAACTCTTGGTTTTTGGATCGACGATTACCTTCACGGGTACCTTCATTCCATCAAATTGTTTGGTTTTCTCGTTTATCGCGTTAACAACCTGCATCACATTCACTCCAAGTGGACCGAGAGCGGGACCAAGTGGTGGTCCCGCGTTGGCCTTTCCTCCCTCGATCAACACCTCTATCGTTTCCGGCATTTTTATTCCTCCTCCCTTTTTCTGACCACTCTAACCTGATCTCCTTTAACGGTTATTGGTATGGGGACAACCGAGTCGAACAATTCCACAGTTATTTCCTCCTTTGATGTATCTATATGCGTCACCTTGGCCATCTCTCCCTTAAAGGGGCCCGCGATCATCTCAACGATATCCCCTTCGGTTATCTTCTCAACGGAAGATGCGGGGGTCAGGAACTTCTCCATCTCCTCCACGGGGATCTCTCCCTCGAGCATCCCTCTGACATAGGAGATGGCTTTGATCATCTTTTTGACTTCATCGGCCTTGTATGCCTCAACAAAAACATATCCCCTCAATTCTGGCGTAACCAGTATGGAGAGTATGTTTTTGTCGCCCATCTTTTTCACCCTGCCCTTCAGTAACTCTGCGACGTTTTGCTCCTTTCCTATCTGCGTTTTTATCGAGAATATCTTCGGTCTCTCAAATAACTCCTCTTCCCCCATCAACCCCACCTAAATACCAAGTAGAGATGCCACCCATGGAGTCACAACCTGTTTCACTATGTAGATGATGAAACCGATTCCCCCTATGATAAACATTCCTCCTATCGTTATCTTCAGCGTTCTGTTATACTCCTCACCGGTTGGCTTCCTTGCCATCTTTATCACTCTGCCATACTTTCCCTTTCCTATGCCCTGGAATTTGTTCTCTATCCTTCTCTGTACTTCCCACGCCCTATCAATTATGCCTTTGCTTTCCTTCATAAGATTTCATTAACCAGGATGAAATATTCCTATATAAACTTTGGTGAGAAATGGGGCTTAAAGAGGTTTTACGCACCGGAATTTGATACCGATTCTGCGGATGGAGAGTAAAGGTTTTTCCAATTCCAAAATCGTCAATTGACGTATTTAAATTAGACAAATAAATAAGATAGTAAGATTATTTGGATTCATGAACGAAAAAACGTCAAGGATACCGGGATTTTATAAACTCGAAATGGAAGAGAGACTGAAAAAGGTGGCAGATTTTTCCAATCTGGAAAAGGAGGAAACGGAATGTTTTCTGAAAGACGGCAAACTCTCCTTGGCTATAGACAAAGAAATAGCCGACAGGATGATTGAAAATGTTATAGGGATATACGAGCTTCCCATAGGGATAGCGACAAACTTTCTGATAAATGGAAGAGATTATCTCATACCTATGGCAATAGAAGAGACGAGCGTCGTCGCCGCCGCCAGCAACGCTGCAAAGATTGCGAGGGTGAGAGGGGGATTTAAAGCAGAAGCGAGTGATCAGATAATGATCGGTCAGATTCAACTTCTGCATATACCGGATATCGACAAGGCGATAAACAGCATACTAAAATCGAGAGAGAAGCTTCTGGAGGTCGCAAACAACCAGGATAAAGTTCTTGTGAGTCTTGGTGGTGGAGCCAAGGACATAGAGATAAGAAAGATTGGAAATGGTGAGATGCTCGTTGTTCATTTGCTCGTGGATGTGAAGGATGCCATGGGCGCAAATGCCGTAAACACGATGGTTGAAGCTGTTGCACCAATTCTTGAAGAGCTCACTGGAGGGAGAGCGAGATTGAAAATTATCTCCAACCTCGCCGACCGTAGATTGGTGCGAGCCACGGCGGTTTTTGATAAGAAGGCAATGGGCGGAGAAGAGGTCGTGGATGCATTTCTGGAAGGGTACATGTTCGCAACAATGGACCCATACAGGGCGGCCACACACAACAAGGGTATAATGAATGGTATAGACGCTGTCGTTATAGCAACCGGAAACGACTGGAGAGCTGTGGAGGCGGGAGCGCATGCCTACGCTGCAAGAGATGGTACATACAGACCTCTCACGAGATACTGGAAGGACGAAGAAGGTAATCTGGTCGGAGAAATAGAGATGCCTATGGCAGTAGGTGTGGTGGGTGGAGCAGTTTCTCTGCACAGGAAAGCCCAGATATGCAGAAAGATTCTCGGAGTCAAAACCGCAAAAGAACTGGCAGAGGTTCTGGCGAGTGTGGGTCTTGCTCAGAACTTTGCAGCTCTCCTGGCTTTATCAACCGTTGGTATACAGAAAGGTCACATGGAGCTACACGCCCAGAATATAGCTGTTATGGCTGGAGCGAAGGGGGATCAGATAGATGAGATAGCACAGCGCATGATTAAAGAGGGGAAAGTGAGACTGGACAGAGCCAAAGAGTTGATGAAAGAACTGTACGGAAAATGAATCTACCTCACGTCGTGATAAGCGATGGATGAATAATGGGATAAAAATTATATATTTCCTGGTAGTTTTGAAATCATGCGGTGGAAATGGGTCACGCTTTGCCCTGCCGTAGCGATGCTCATCTTGATGGCCAACACCGCCTCATCCTGTGTTGAGGGGGCACATGTGGAGAAAACGCTCAACGAATACAGACTTCCAACAGGTATCCTCTCCGGTGAGTTTAACGAAAGTGTGTTGTTATCCATACTTGCGTTTACAATGGCTCTGCTCTGTTACACCGGAGGGGTTCTCTTAGAGAGAAAGGTTGGCATGATGAAGCCCTGGATTCTTGCAATTTTCTGGCTCGGTCTGGCTTTCGAGGTATGCGGCGCCATTCCCATGTTCAGAAGGAGTGAAGGGAACATAACAGTCCATGGAATTATTGGAGCGATCGGCTTGTCACTTATTATACTCCACAATATGGGAGCCACGCTTGCCGTTATGAAAGGATGGGATGTCATGCTGAAACTGTTTCCAAAGTTCAGTACCCTTGTATACGTAATCTGGGTTGTTGCATTTATCACGGGCATGATAGCGGGAATGAAAAGCGAAGAGGAAAAGTGGCAGGAGATTGCAAATGTAGCTTGACCATAAAAATCTCGACAAAAAATTTATGAGCGGTGGAAGCATGCATAATGTCATGCATTCACCCGATGACATGGGTTTCAATTTAAAACATGGAGAGGTGGGTGCTAACTTGCCGGATGAAGACACCGACAAATTGTGGAAAAATTCCAAGGAATGGTTTGAGAAGTCGGTGAAGGAGCTCCACTCCGGAGCATATGATTCTGCACTATTATCGGCCTTTCAGGCAATGAGTTATGCAGTGAAAACGATACTCTCGAAGGAAGGAGGTGTGGTGGATAATCCCGTCGCCCTGAATTTGATGTTCAAAAAGTGCGCCGAGGAGGGCAGAATCGATTACGAATGGTTCACCCTGTTCAACAGGATGCAGTATCTTTGTCAGAGGCAACCAGCAACGTCAAAAGAAAAAGCAGAAATGGCTATAGAAGCGGTGAAGGATTTTCTAAATCACGTTGAGAGTTTGATAAACAAAGACAAAAGATGGTATCGCCAAAAAGGCTGAATCTCCAAACTGCTTCACCACACCTCGTAAGCCCTTCTCTCACCCATATCCCTCGAAAACAGTCTTAGGGCATCCTCCCTCATTTCTTCCGGATAACCATCCGGAAAGTTTATACAGCCTGTGCAAACATCAAAGCCAATCGCCTCTTTCAGGGATTTCATGCTTATGTATGCGAGGGAATCTGCTCCTATCTCTCTCGCTATTTCATCCCAGTCCTTTATGCTCCCATCCCTCTTTCTCGCTATGAACTCTCTTTTGCTCCGCATATCTATTCCGAGATAACATGGAGCTATGAGCGGAGGACAACCTATCCTGACATGCACCTCCTTTGCGCCCGCTTCACGAATGCCCTTCACGAGTCTTCTCATGTTTGTTCCCCTCACTATCGAATCATCAACGATCACCACTCTCTTTCCATTGAGAACAGCTCTTATGAATGATATACCCTCCTCAACGATTTTGTCTCTCTCCGTCTGTGTCTGCTGGATGAAAGACCTCTCGTACTTATCTTTCATTATCCCCTCATCTATCGGTATGCCAGATTCTCTCGAAAATCCTATCGCATATCTTCTTCCGGATTCCGGAACGGGTACCACGACATCGGCATCAACAGGTGCTTCGCGGGCAAGCTTTCTGCCTATCTCAACTCTCACATCATGTACCGATCTACCCTTTATCCTCGAATCTGGCTTTGCAAAATAAACGAATTCGAACATGCATGGATATTCCTTCTTCTTGATAATTCGTTTTTCGTGAACGTTTCCTTCCATGTCTATGGCTATAACGCTACCCCCGGGAATATCCTCGACATAATCGAATTTTATCTTCTTGAACACCCTCGTTTCTGAACATATGCAGTACATCCCATCCTTTTCGCCGAAAACCAGAGGTCTTATCTTGTGCGGGTCTGTCATCGCAAAGAGAAAAGGTTTCTCTCCCGAGTCGGTTATGAATACCGCCGAATAACTGCCCTTGAGTATGGGCATGACGTTCTCTGCCGCTTCAAAAATATCATCAACATCTATTCTTCTGCTGTAGAGCTGGTCAGCCATCGGAAGGAGAATCCACTGTATATCGCATTCTGTTCTGGGTTTCCTCTTTGTGAGTTTTCTTATCTCCGCACCATTGTAGATGTTACCATTGTGCGCCGCCGCAAGGAAGGGATTTATCACATACTCCGGTTGTGCATTTCTTTTCAACGATTCGATATCATCCATGCCAGCGGTTGAGTATCTGGTATGACCTATTCCGACATTCCCCGGAGTATCTATTTTTCTCTCCTCATTGAATACGTCTCTAACCAGACCGTAGTCTTTGTGGAGATGAACGTTCCCATCATAGGTGAGTTTTCCCGCCGATGATTGTCCCCTGTGCTGCAGAGAGATCAGAGCATGGTATATCAATCTCGAAACGGGTCTGTCACCTATTATTCCAATGACTCCACACATTTTACAGAATGAAAAGTTTACCTTTGTTTAAACCTTTTGAAATCTGCATTTGCATTATCTCTCCACATATATTTTTACTACCTTTTCCTCTGCAACATCTATGAATGGAACCGTCGTTTCAAATGTGAAGAAAGATTTTAGGGGCATCCGATCGGTGCTGTCAACTTAAGCATTGCGGAGCACCTCCCGCAATGCTATGGTAAATCTCTCAAATTCGTTCTTAATGTCTACCCCTCTCTCATAGAGGGCGGTGATGACCCATCCAGAGTCATATGGCTTCTGATCCAGTTATAATAAAATGCGTACAGATTTAACCACCTGTAAACATGCTCTATTTTCCATCTCTCGCTCGGGAAGTAATTATCGAAGACCCTTGTCCTGTCCTTGACCGTTTCTATCAATCTTTCAATGTAGTTCCTTATTCCACCAGATACAACCTTGTGCTCTATACCATACCTTCTCAGCAGAAGGTACCACGGACCACCATCTGTTATGGCAACAGATGGTAGACATCCATACATCCTCTGTATCCCTCTTAACAGTTTCTTACAAGCTAGATTTGTTCTACTCCTTGTTATCATGAAAAATACCAGTTTCCTGCTTTTGGGATCGATAACAAACCAGAACCATAGATGCATATCTCCAACTTTAAGGGAAGTTTCATCTATCACAACAACCTCTGGCAGTCTATCAGAATAGCAGTCTCTTAACATATCTCCGAATTTGTGTACCCATTCCCATACAAATGTTCTGCTTCTCTTTATGAGAAGTTCTATCGTGGAAGATGTCTTCCCAAGAGATAGACCGGTATTCTATGGTTGGAGAATAGCCAAAATGT
>CAYSPA010000011.1:0-17772 GCA_964432835.1 uncultured Thermoplasmatales archaeon
AGGATGTAAAATCGCTTTTCCCATCAACGTGGAGATGGATACCGGCTGAGGAGATTTAGATGCATTTCTCAGAAGAGATATCGGGATATTACAACCAGATTTTTGACATACATTTTTTGTAATTCCCGGGAAATTGCCACGAAAGGTTTAAATATGAGAGCATTTACAAATATATAGCCGTAGGGGAACATGACGGTGATAACCCTTGAGGATCTGGCAAGGGCTATAGCAAACAGAGTGGGAATAGATATAGAGGAAGCCAGAAGGGATGCGGAATTCGTAATGGATATATTCGGATTCGACGACAGGGTAATAGACAACGTTCTCGACCCGGAGGGCAGACAGCTCTTCTACATACTTGAGGAGGAGGGGATGCTCTCTACAGAGAGAGAAGAAACAACACTCTACGATGGCAGAGAATGGAGAACCCACTACTGGCAACTCAGAAAGGATGCCATACTTAAGTTCGCCAGGGAAAAGAAAGACAACAAAAATGTTATAATCCCGACAAAGCAATCCATAGATGACCTCTCCGCCGAAGAACTGTACGCAAACCTCGATGAAAGCGTATGGACACAGAGGAGCAGGATGTTCGAGGAGAAAAAAGGTGACGAGTGATTTAGCAAGGATGCCAACATTTTGCTACAATCTTTTCAGTATCTCTTCAGCAGCTTTTTTTCCAGAGAGTAGCATACCTCCAAAGATTGGACCCATCCTGGGTGCGCCAAATACGGCATTTGCCGCCATACCAGTTACAAATAGACCGGGGTAGACCTCTCTGGTGTTTTCGACGACCATTTTTTCTCCGAGATCGGGATGCATGTATCCCTCTTTTTCTATTTTTCCGGTTGGGGTGTTGAGTCTTCCTATCTTCTCCTCAACAACCTTACAGATCTCAGCCGGATGACCTGTTGCATCAATTGAATATTTTGCCCTTATACAGATGGGATCCACATCGAGGTTTGCAAATTCTATAGCGCTCAGGTTTATAACAAGCCCCGAGATTTTCTCATCTCTCACCACAACATCCTCCACAGAGAATCCGTTAAATATTTTTGCTCCATTATCTACCGCTGACGCGCAGAGCTTTGAAACCGCCTCTATCGAACTCGCACTATAATAGCCGGAGCCCTCATCCTTCAGTTTCACACCACACTCTTCGAGAATTTCTTTTGATTCCTCCTGAACAATTACAACCGGATATCCAATCCCGCCGCCCCACATGCCGCCGCCGGGAGAGAGTTTCCTCTCGAATATCGCAACCTTTCTTCCCGCACCCGCCAGATATCGGGCAGCCGTCAGACCAGAGGGGCCCGCTCCCGCTATGGCAACATCGAGTTCAAGAGAATCAATGAACTCTTCAAAGAATCTGCCAACTATTCTTCTGCTTATTTCGATCTCATCTATCGACATGGTATCGGAGATGAATCTGTGTCCAATTCTTAAATATAGCGCATCCATTTCTCACGATGTGATAAGGATAAGAGACATGGAAAGCGGAGAGTTTCTCGAATTGATGGAGTGTATGCAGAGAATCTTTCCAGAAAGGGCAAATTTCCATCTTTTTCTTGAACTGTACGAGATTTTTCCCGAGGGTTTTGTCGTCGCTCTCGATGATGAAAAGATAATTGGTTTTGCAATAGGCATACTTTCTGATAAAGGAAAAGGTAGAATACTCTTGATTGGGGTCGATGAAAATTACAGATGCAAAGGGATCGGTACACGCCTGTTAAAAAAATTGCTGACGAATCTGAGGACAAATGGAGCTGTAGAAATTGAACTCGAGGTCAGGGTTTCCAACAAAAAAGCCATAGAGTTCTATCAGAGGAACGGATTTGTAAAAATAAGAAGGGTCAGCGGATTTTACGAGGATGGAGAAGATGGGTACATAATGGTGAAAAAACTCTGATCTCACTTTTTCTTGCGAAATCTGTTTGCCATCTGTTCGAGTCTTGCCGACAGTTTGTCAAATCCGGGATATCCCTTCTGCGAGAGGAGATCTGCTATCTCTTTGCCAAGAGTGAAGACCGCCAGGGTGTGTTCTCTTTTCGATTTGTAGATGTGACAGGGTGTAACGTTCAGCTCTTCATACTCCTTGAAGGATTTTCCGTCATTATCTCCACAGGTTTTTTCAAAATATGTCTTTAGTTGAACCATCAGTGTGTGCAACTGTATTAACTCCTCCTTCTGCATTTATATCCCCTTTGAACCTTCTTAGCTCGGGATTATTACAATTTGTCTTAATAAATTTTCGTTAGGTGGATGGGAGACTGTCAACTTTTTCACCTCCAGCATGATTATTAGATGGTACACTAGGCCATAGTCCAAGTTTGGATACTCTCCAGTGAGTTGAGAGTCGATTGACATCTTTCGCGGAAAGAAAAGTTCATTTGTTCTTTTACTATTTGAATGATGATATGGAAGGGTTAAAAGAACAAATGGAAGAATTCAAGAACAGGAACGTGAAATTCATCAGACCCATTTTCGTCGATATTTTGGGAAGAATGCTCGACTTCACAATTCCCATAGAGGGTTTTGAGAGGTTAATCAAAGATGGAAAGGGATTCGATGGCTCTTCCGTGGAAGGTTTTGCAAGAACCGAAGAAAGCGATTTAAGGTTCATTCCCGATGTTGATACCTTAACGATTCTACCTTGGGTATACAGAGGTGTTGAGAGATCGTGGAGAGAGGCAATAGTTTTTGGACGCATCATCGAGTCAAGCGGAAGAGAGTATGAAGGAGATACAAGGAGTTTGTTAAAGGATATAGTGAAAAAATATGAAGATATTGGTACATTAAAATGCGGAGCTGAAATAGAGTTTTTCATTTTTGAAAATGATAAAAGTCCAAACTATACAGATGAGGGTGGATATTTTAGATCGGGATTGTACGGAGAGATAAGAAAAGAAGCACAACTTGCTCTGAACGAGATGGGGATAAAAACAGAATTTGACCATCATGAGGTTGCTTCGAGTCAGCACGAGATAGATTTAACCTATTCCAATGCTCTAAAAATGGCGGATAGCATAATTTTGGCAAAATATGTCGTAAAGAGGATCGCGAGAAAATACGGGGTCTATGCCTCCTTTATGCCTAAGCCGATTTCTGGAATAAACGGAAACGGAATGCATTTACACCTTTCCCTGTGGAAGGATGGAAAAAACCTATTTTTTGATGAAGAAAAGCAAGGATTGAGTGATATCGCGAAATCTTATATCGCTGGATTGATAAAATATGGAAAAGATATTCAGGCGGCACTAAATCAATGGATAAATTCGTATAAAAGACTTTATCCGGGTTATGAAGCTCCAACATATCTTGTTTGGGGGACGAAAAACAGGTCGGCCTATATAAGGGTTCCAGAATACCAGAAAGGGAAAGAATCTGCAACAAGGATTGAAATAAGAAGTCCAGATCCAGCTTGCAATCCCTATCTCGCACTGAGTCTAATCCATACTGCAGGCATACAAGGGGTTAGAGAAGGATTGAAGCCACCGGAGCCGGTTGAATCTGATGTTTTCCGTTTATCCGAGCTGGAAAGAAAGAAATTGAAAATAGAAGAGCTCTCTCCTTCCTTAGAAAAGGCGTTGGAATTTTTTGAAAAGAGCGAACTGGTAAAAAGGACATTACCCGAACATATTTACCGAAAATTCATAGAGAATAAAAAAATCGAGTGCAGCAACTTTAATAGGACCGTGACAGATTACGAAATAAAGAATTATTTTAGTGCATTGTAATTCTTATCTGCTCTCAACCTTTCTTCCAATTATGTATCTGCTTGGTACCTTCATCAATTGACTTAAAATGGGTAAAGGAATACGATATTCCATACAAACCATGAATAATGAGGTGCGCCGTATAGAAATCTATTTTAATGAGGTACATATACCCTATAATTGCAAAAGGGTAGAAACAGGGAGAATGTGCTCCTTTTGTTTCTATTCTTTTGCAAAAAGTCCAGACCTCCAGGTCTGAGGAGGTGAAGTAAAAATGAAAGGTGTAGTAAAGTGGTACAACCCAAGGAAAGGCTATGGCTTCATACAGGGAGAAGACGGCAAGGACGTTTTCCTGCACAGAACCGAGGTTCCATTCGGAACTTATCTGAAGGAAGGAGACAAGGTCGAATACGACGTGGAAAACGCTCCAAAGGGTCCAAAAGCAGTACACGTAAAGAAACTGTAGTCGGGGTTGAAAGATTAAAAATCAATCGACCGCCCATCTTTCAATTTTCTCATCTTTTTCTTTTACTTCTTCATTTTATTCTCTTCTTCAGATGATTGACAAGCCCTCCATCCTCGATTATCTCCATTATAAAAGCAGGTAACGGCTTGAAGTTATACTCTTTCCCCTTTGATAGGTTCTTTATGACTCCTCTGTCCAGAATGATTTCAATCTCATCTCCATCATCTATATCTTCCGATGCTTCTGCCGACTCTATCACGGGCATACCCTGGTTTATGGCGTTTCTGAAAAAGATTCTCGCAAAGGATTTTGCAAGAATAGCTTCAACTCCAGCATATTTCAAACACGTCGCAGCCTGTTCCCTGGATGAGCCACAGCCAAAATTCTTTCCAGCCACGATGATCTTTCTCTCCTTAACCTTCTCCAGAAAATTCTCATCAATGTCCTCCATCGCGTGCTCGGCCATTTCCTTGGGGTCAGTTATGGCCAGATATCTACCGGGAAATATCACATCTGTGTTGATATCATTCCCGTATTTGATGACCTTTCCTTTTATAATCATCATATTACCTCCAGAGGATTTGTTATCTCTCCTCTAAGAGCGGAGGCGGCAACCGTAGCAGGCGAGGCAAGATACACCTCCGCATCTGGAGAGCCCATCCTCCCCCTGAAATTCCTGTTCGTGGAAGTTATTGCCCTCTCCCCACTTGCCAGTATCCCCTGATGTGCTCCAAGGCATGGACCACAGCCCGGATTTATGACCGTCGCCCCCGCTTTCAGCAAGGTTTGTATGTATCCCTTCTCTATCGCCTTCAGATATATCTCTCTGGATGCCGGCACCACTATCATTCTCACTCCATCGGCTATTCTCTTGCCCTCGAGTATTCTTGCAGCCACCTCAATATCTTCAAGTCTGCCATTTGTACAAGAACCCAGAACCGCCTGATTTATGCTGATTCCAGATACCTCACTTACGGGTTTGACATTGTCGACAGTGTGAGGACATGCCACCTGCGGCTCAAGATCTGTTACATCGAATTCCATAACATCCTCATAGCTTGCATCTTCATCGGCGTATACCGGTTTTATCTCGCCTTTAACTCTCTCTTTCAGGTACTCGAACGTTTTCTCATCGGGTGGTATTATCGCGGCCTTTGCGCCCGCCTCCATGGATTGGTTTGAGATGGTCATCCTGCTGGCTATGCTCATGTTTTTTATCGTTTCACCGTAAAATTCGATTGCCTTGTAGTTTGCCCCATCGGATTTAATCTCGCCGATGATGTGAAGAATGATATCCTTTGACATGACCATCTTTCTCGGTTTTCCATTTATGATCATTTTTATCGTTTCGGGAACCTTCATCCACAGTTTTCCCGTTGCCCATATGCACGCCATTTCGGTTGCACCTATACCCGTCGAGAATGCACCGAATGCCCCATAGGTTGTCGTGTGCGAGTCGGTACCAACAATGAGCATGCCGGGTTTTACATAACCCTTCTCGGGAAGAACCTGATGACATATGCCCTCTCCGATATCATAAAAATTCTCTATACCCTGCTCTCTGACGAACTCCCTTATCGATTTATGCGCCTCTGCAGCCTTTATTGTATTCGCCGGGGTTCTGTGGTCAAGAACTATAACTATCTTATTTCTGTCCCACACCTTATCAACGCCTATCTCTCTGAATATCTTAGAAACAAGCGCGGCATTATCATGACTCATCGCAAGGTCAACCGATGCATCTACTATTTCTCCCGCCTCCACCTTGCCGGCGCCGGCCGCTCTCGCCAGTATCTTCTCAGATATAGTATATCCCATACAAGTGGAAAAGGGATATCCGGTTTATTACCCTTTTTATAGTATCTTCTCTATGAGTTCCAGAACGAAGCCATTCTGCTCTATGGTGTATCTCGCCATGCCAATTTTTCTGGCGAAATTTTTCATCTTCTTTATGGCTATGTATCTGTCGAATGTGGAGCCTTTCCTGATTATGTCGAGCTCCATGACGCAATCTGCCATCCCTTCCATTTTTCTCTCGAATAGTTCTCCATAGAGACCTTTTGTCAGGAACATGAAAAGCGCTCCCTTGTTCTTTGCATTCGCAACTTTCATCGCATAAACCGTTTTGATAACGTCGTTCTGAGGATATTGGTCAAGAAAGAAGTCCAGTTTGTAGAGGATGATGCGGCTCGGAAGTTCTGGTTCTCTCATTCTGTTTCCGAGCATCGCGAGGAAGTCGGGTTCAACCTTTTTGGTTTTTGGAAAACCTCCCGAGCTTTCCATTATCAGTTCTTTGAGATCAACGCCCGCTCTTTTGAGATATACATTCACCCTTTCCTGCTGAGAAAGTATAACGCTTTCCCTGTAACTCGACGCTATATCAACTATTTCCACGCCTTCTGGATTCCATCCAAATCTCTTCATCGTTGACTCTATCTCTTCTTTTGTCTCCTCCGTGGAAAATATGAGGGTGTTTCCACGTGATGCCATTTGCTTGAAAAGGATCTCGCAGCCACTTCCCGGAACGCTCAATATTAGAGTGGTAAAACCTTTTGGTATACCTCCTTCTAAGAGTGCATCGAGTTTATCGATACCCGTACTTACAAAATCATCTGACAGAGGCATCTTTTCGGTGAATCCATATATGGGAACTTCTTTTCCACTCTCCATTTTATCATTTAGATAAAGGTGTCTCTAACTTTCAATATTTTATCATTCAGGTAAATCAGTCTGTTGATGTTCCTGTCCTCTTCCCCCTCTTCAACAACCAGGGATATAGTGCGAATATTCTCGCATCTTGCCCTGTTCAAAAGCTGGTAGAAAAACTCCGTTACCAGAGAAGGGTCATTGTATATCATCAAAGCGGAAAGCGAGTCGAGTATCAGATATTTTTCGCTACCGGGAGGTAACCTCTCGAAGATATTCATGGCCTCTATCATAATATGCTCGAGCATGGTTGGACTTTCTATGTACACACATTTCTCATCCTTTTTCACTATACCAGATGCTCTTGATATGCAATCTATGAATGTAACATTCGGGATGGCGTTTATATCGCTTATCAATCTGGCAAAGCTGTCGAATGGTCTCGTGATAGTTATGTATATCCATTTGTCATTGGGATGCTCCCTTATACAATCGAACAGGGCGCGCACTATGTCGTTGTAGTTGGTTCCCGGTATAACTACGCCGAGAGACTGGTACATGGATATGGAGGAGAAGATTCTTTCTTTCAAACCCTCAACAAGTGCCGTGGGCAATATATCACCTCACCTTGAGGAGGGGGGCGAGTTCAACACCTCTTGATGTGATGTTCATGGCATATTTGGCTCTGCTGTGATTCACGCCCCTCATCTTTATGATCTGAAGAGTTCTTATGAGGTCTCCACCCCTCTCGATATCCCCAAGGAAAATGATTCCATCCGATATGAACTCCTCTATACCATACTGGGAAAACTTGTACTCCCCGGGCGGGATCTCCGAGGTTAGGAAGGTTGTGCACTCCATCGCAGCCAGAAATGTTCCGAGTTTGAATAAGAAATCTCTTATCATTTCCTTGGTATGCAGTCTGTAACACAGCGCGGTTATGGAATCTATAACGACCCTTTTCGCATCCAGCTCTTTTGCTATATCCTTTATGACATCGAGGAGCGCATTCGCATCCTCAACCGTATACTTCCCGGCATTGAGACCCATCCTCTCGAAAATGATCCTGAGATCAATGATCGTTATCATTCCGTTATCGATCAAGTTTTTATCAAAGAAATTGAACTTTTCCATATTGGAGATCAGTTTGAAGAGGGGCTCTGTTATGGTGAAAAAGACTCCTTTTTCACCCATTCTGGCTCCATTCACGAGAAACTGCATGCAGAGCGTGGTTTTTCCAGAACCGCTGCTTCCAACGATGAGAACGGTGCTTCCAACGGGAATTCCACCCTCCATCTGGATATCGAGTTCCTTGATACCAGTTACACATCTATCCCCTGCCATACTCCCTCCTCTTACACCAATTACCATATCCCTTGGTTACATTAAAACTTTATGGTGCAGGGGGTGGGATTCGAACCCACGCACTCCTACGAGACAGGATATCTTCTCGAACCCCTCCCTTATGGAGTCGATCTTAAGTCCTGCGCCGTTGACCAGGCTTGGCTACCCCTGCCGGCATGCGGGCGCCGGGATTCGAACCCGGGCAGAGGGCTTGGAAGGCCCTAATCATACCCCTAGATCACGCCCGCTCTTTATATTTATCATAATAAGATGGTTTTAATTAAGGTTTCGTTTTGGAAACCTCCCGTTGCGCATGATGACTATGCTTTATCATAGACTTTTCTCGAGAATATCGCGCAGCATATCGGGGGTAAATCTGAAATCCACTCTTTTCAGGAAGTATTTCAGGTCTTCGAAGAGTATCTTCTCCACGTCCCCAAAATCGTCTTTGGAAAAGCCATAATCATCGAGTGTTTCTTCAAAACCTACAGATCGTAAAAACTCTCTGAATGATTTCTCCGCATCCTCAGGGGAATTAATTTTTCTTGAGAGAAGTGCCCGAAGGATTTTTCCAGAGTTCATCGAATGTCTGTGAATCCAGTAAATGCTCCTCGCTCCAACTATGGCGAGACCGCATCCATGGGGAAGTTTCGGATTCAACCCACTCAATGCATGCTCTATAGCATGAACTATGTGAGCGGGACTCATGTCCAGAGATATTCCAGCTATCATGGAAGCATAAAGCAGTTTTTCTTTCTCCTCCAAAGTTTGCTCTTTTGGCAGGCTTTCACCTATGAGTCTTGCCGACTCAATAGAGAGGGTTTCCACGAATCTGTTTGATGTTTTTGCCGTAACCGCCTCGTATGCATGGAAGAACGCATCGATAGAAGTGAATATGGTCTGATTTTCGGGTAATGTAAGCGTATACCTGGGGTCATCGATGCTGACATCCGGATATCTGGATGATATGCCTATCTTGTAGACACCATCCGTGAGTACAGCAAATCTGTCTATCTCGCTTCCCGTTCCATGAGTGAGATTTATGGTGTAGAGGGGAAGATATCTTTTTGCGGTTTTTCCTTCGAGATAATCTCTTGCAGCACCTCCAGAGAGGGCTATCACGGAAGAAACTTTTGCCGTATCTATTACGCTTCCTCCACCCACCGCCACTATACAATCGCTGGACTTCTTCCAGATAAATTCTGCGAGCTCATCGGACATCTCGACGGTGGGATTGGGTCTGATTCTGTCAAAAATATCGTACTCAACATTTTTCTCCTTCAGTATACCCTGGATGTCATCGAGGGCACCGCTCCGCCTTGCGGATTGTTTACCCGTAACGATGGTTGCATGCTCGATTTTCGATAACCTCTTTTCAAGGTTTTTAATCGCATTTACCCCAAAGTGAAGTTCTGTACCTCCATACTTAAGATGGAATGCTTTCATGAGTCGTCCCCCTATGGGCATAGAAAAATATTCTGGTATATAAAGTTAGATTCAATCGAACGGTATGAATGAAAAAAGTATTGATAGTTCACCCCTTTTGTATCCGTCTATTCCATACACCTTTTCCCCGGGTTCTGGATGATGTTTTTACCGCTCCATCCGTTTCTGTTTTCGGCTCATTTCCATATATTTACTCGTCCTTAGCACTTTCTATCAGTTCAATCAAATTTTGCATTGACAATACACCCGCTCTCAGATAGAATATTCTTCCGAGTTTATCTATAATCACGATGGTCGGGACTGCGCTCTCGAGAAGGTATTTGGATGCCTCCCCATATTTATCCACGCCAAATGTCCACTTCCCGATGTAATCTCCATAAGCGCTCTTTATGGAATTAACGGTATCTCCCGCGACATCTATGGATATTATGGCAATCGAGCTATCATTCCCGTAATGGTTCTTCACCCCCAAGAGGTATTCCATCTCCTTCCTGCACGCGGGGCAATTCACGCTCATGAGATCCAGTAAAACCACCCTGTTTCGGTATTCATCGAGATGTTTTTCTTCTCCCGAAAGTGTTACAAACCTGAAGTCCTCGCCCTTAACTTCTCCCTTGAGGGTGAGATTCAGAACCTCTATAAATCTCTCTACGGATTTACTCCCATCGGAGGGATCATAAATCCCATAGGCCACCAGCCTGCTCAATTCCTCACCCTCACCGTTGAGAAATACTACGAGAGGGAAAGGAGTATACATGAATCTATATTTTGATAGAATCCACTCCTGAGACCGGTCATATACATCCACCTTGATGAGGATGAATTTTTTCAGCATAGATTTGACCGTGCCATTAGAAAATAGTTTATCCTCTACGAGTTCGCAGAAAGATTGAGAATAGGATTCGGAGTTATCATTAAATGTGCAGAAGAAGAGTATAGCTGGCTTTCCCGTTTTATTTACTTCGTTTATTCCATCGATATAGCTGTACCAGTTGAGAGAGCCCGTATCACCGATGTTCTCGCCGTTTTTATTCTGGGAGATGCATCCCGGTATGAGCAAAATAATTCCAACGATTATGGCAACTATCTTGAATTTCATCCTCAACAGCTCATATCATGTTCAGGGATTTCAATTTCTCAATAATATATTCTTTCGGTATTGCACCTATGATTCTGTCAACGAGTTTTCCATCCTTGAAAATGAGGATCGTGGGTATGCTCATTATGTTGAATCTCATTGCCGTTCTCTGATTCTCGTCGACGTTTATTTTTCCAAAGACCACTTTTCCCTTGAGTTCCTTTGCCAACTCTTCTATCACGGGCGCAACCATGAGACATGGTCCGCACCATGGTGCCCAGCAGTCGATGACGATGTTCTTGTGCTTCATGACAATTTCCTCGAAATTGGCATCATTAATTTCAAGTGGCTCGTCTGGCATCTCCAGTTTTTCACCTTTCATATATTTCTTTCTCAACTCTTCCAGCTTTTTCTTCCTGAGTATCTCCAGTTCATCCATACAGTATAGGTTATTGCAGAGGTTGTATTTAACGTTTGAGAGATCGTAAAGAAGATGTTGAAGAAAGGATTTGGGCTCACCCAATTCCAATTACATTCTCCCTTTTCATACGTGTTCCCGGCGCGTGTCTGAGAAGGAGTCCATAAAGATGATATGGTTTTGATATCAGTTCGCCGGTGCTGCTGCTGAAAAATCCATACTCACTGTGTACACCCCACTTTCCCGTACCCTCGGCGGTCTTCATGCCGTGATCAGAGACAATGTAAATGATGGCATCGGGACACTTCCTCCTCACTTCCTTTGCAAGGTGATTGACTTCGAGATAGTATTTTAGCATCACGAGCTTGTCGCCGGCGCAGACGTGCCCTATTTTATCGAGGAGGCAGGTATACCAGAATATCAGGTCATGATCTCTGTCGAGAGCAAAGAATAATTTTTCACGATCCCTTTTGTACAGCTGGACTGCATACCTTATATAGGGCTTTTTATTCCCTCTGAATGCCTCGAGCAAAAGCTCCCTTGCGGTACCATCGCTCACCACCCTTCCATATCCCGGGAGACCATTTGTCCATGGCTTCTCGAACTCCTGGAAGATGGTGTGAAGACCCTTTTCCCCTATATAGTTTGCAGTCGACTCAAAAGGATTTCCACCCGTCACCGGAAGTACCAGATGATTCCACACCCATATGGTCGGTCTGTGCGGGAGATATCTCCCGAGTTTCTCGGCGATCTTCACCCGCATGCTGTCCATACCGGCAAGTAACGTCTGGAGCTTCCATCTTCTCATCACCTCCCTGTCTATCTCGCCGGTTATCATGCTTCCCCAGAGTGGTGGCGTCACCACGACATCATAATCTGATAAATCGGTTCTGCAGTGCGCTCTCTGCAAGATGTATTTGAGTTTCCACTCCTCCACGAGAGAACACTCCAAACCATCTATGCCGAGCACGATGATCCTGTTAAAGTTATCGAGCATTTTTTCACTCCGCTTCCTTTTTCTCCGTTCATTTCTCCCACAGCGCGAAAGGAAATGCGATGTCATCGAGGATTTTGATTCTGTTGCCGTTATTTTATATAAATCATACCCTGCGTAACCGGAATTTCTGTCCTTTCATAGAGGTATATTCTTAGCCCTTCATATAAATATCGGTGCATTTTCTTCCAATGCTTTGGTGGTGCTCCGGATTCATCGCTTTTTTTCAAACCAAATTATCCGTCCTGGATAACGACTGTACAAAAATCCCTTTAAAAGTAGAACAGAAGAATACTAATCAATGATAATAGTTGGCAATGTTTACAACAAGGATGAAGCGAAGGAGATAGAGTTTATAGTAAAGCTGTTTATAGTTGGAAAGAGAGCCCGATCTCTCGCTCGCAATGGTTTTTCCAAGAGCTAAATATCCCGAAAAGGTATAACATCACAGCATCCACATGGGAAGCACATCGTTTTGATATCCTTTGTTGAGAGGTTCCTCTTTTGAAGGATTTCTCTTAAAATCTGTGCGATTCTGATGATCCTATCCGGGTCGATCTCTCCAACTCTGTACCCTTTTTTCTCGAATTTTTTTCTTATTTCCGGATTTATCCTTATCGCTCTGGGATTGGGTAGGGCTCCAATATCTGCGATTCTCTCCATCGTTCTCACCATATCCTCATCACTTTCTCCGATACCGTAGATCACGTTACTCATAACTTTACCTCTACCAAATATATCAACGGCACACTGGAGAAAATCGAAGATTTTATCATAATCCATATACCCACATATCACGTCGAACAGTTCTTTGCTTGCGGTTTGAACGTTTATCTTGATTTCGTCGGCGCCGGCTGAATATAATCTTGATATATGTTCATCGGACTTGATCACCGGCTCAACACCAAGGGGTATATCTGGATATGATGTCTTTATCATCTTCACGAACCTCTCGATCCCGTTTATATGACCTTCCACCGAGGGGTACACGCCGGATGTTATGGCAACGGATTTTATGTTACCCGAATTTAAGGCTTTCCTCACGAAATCCAGCAATCTTTCTTCGGGTATCGAAATGTTTCCCTCCGTACAGAATAAGCATGAATAAATGCATCTATTTTCGATGGAGATGAACAACTGTCCCGGAGCGTGATATCTGAGATCGAGAGGTTTTGCGCGAGCGCGTATCCTGTTGTGCTCTTTTATAATCAATCCATCTTCATCCTTTTCCAATACATATCTCTCTTGGCCGTCGGATATCGGGAGTTTGACCCTCCTTCCACCGAACTCCAGTCCGATAACCTTTTCTCCAGAATACGGACCGCTCTTTGGTCTTTCTATCGAGACATACTTACGAATATGTCTCGGGACCCCTATGCGACCGTACGATATGAGTTCCGCCTTCAGCTTTGTCAGGTCATTGTTCAGAATATCCACGGTATCAGTCGCCATTTCACCTTCCTCATATACTCTATGTAGTCTTCACCATATCTCTCTATCAACCTCTTCTCCTCGTCAATAACACTTACCGCCATGATCGGAAAGGCGAGCAAGGAAATAAGGAGGGCGATAAGGGAGTAAAAGAACAGGGCAAGACCCACTCCTATCATCAGCAGTGATGAGTAATGGGGATGTCTTATATATCTGAAAAAACCCTCCGTCACCAGTTGCCCCCTGTATGTTCTCTCCCAGAACATCTCCCATTTCATGAAAAACAGGGCACCAGCAATGAAGATTAAAAGGCCTGCAATCACGGTTGGCAGCATGGGAAGAGGGATTTCCCAGAAAGATAATCCGTACCAGAATCTACAGATAGGTGTAAGAGGGCCTATCATGATGATGAGCAGGAGAGGAGAATAGTGTATGATGAAAAGGGCTCTCACCTCTTTTGGTGGTCTGTAATCTCGAAATCCGATCATGAGAAAGGGTAGAGGATTTGTTTTTATTAATTTGGCTATCTCTATTTCTGGATGCTTTTGTACAAAAATATTTATTAACTAATATTGATAAAATTTCACATGATAATATGCTCAGACCAGAGCTCCACATATGGGTCTGGCTGTATGGCGGAAAAAGTCTGATGAAAGCAATTATCGATTACAAGAAGGGAAGCGTTGCTTTCTATGAAGACGATAAGCTAATTTACCTGAGGGTCGGACTCAGCCAGAAGCAGTTGAGGATGATAGAAAAGGAGATAGAGAACAGGGGCGGAAAGAGACTTCATCAGCAGAGCGACCCATTTGTATTCATAGGTTGAATTCGGATAAGTTGCCCGTCCATATAACGGATCCCAAACGATTTTTCATCCCTCATCTTTTGTGCAGTAGAGAAGGTCAACTTTTACAGATTTAAAATATTTAGACTCCCACAGACCAGTTTGAACAAAGGTTTTGGAGAAAGAAATGCTGCAGAGCAATGGTAAAGTCTGTTCAAACTATAGCGAGAACGATTTCGGAAGGGTTTTCCACATCACGGCTCACTGGAGGGTATCAAAACTTGGGCAATGGCGTGATGTGCCATCTACAATCTATGCTGGAGGTGAAAAAGTAGATAGTGTCGCGCGGTACATTCCAGCTAATTACTCTATAGAAACGAGTTTGTCGGGATATACAACGATACCCCTGTCGGTTATCTCGAAAGCCATCACCTTTTTCTGATGTTTTGTATACCTCATCTTGACTATCTCCAGGGCATTTTCTCGTACACTCCCTCTCTTTATGTTGTACAGAACCACTATACCATCAGCGAGAAACTCCTCTATACCCGTGGTGCTGTACCTTCTCGGCACTTCCTCTGTCTCGGTTATCAAAAAGGTTGTGGCTTTCGTTTCCTCGAAAAAATTGAACAACTGCTGAAGATAAACCCTGTAGTTTTTCGCCTTGCTGATCGTTGCGGCCACCATTGCCGTCAGAGAGTCCACAACTATTACGTCTGGTTTGAATCCTCTCGGTATGGTGATCGGTTCCACTTTCATCGATATTTCCGTAGCTGACTCCCCACCCTCTATAGAGCCAAATTTTATTCGGAGGATATCGAGGGGATTCATTTTCTGAATAATCAGGAGACCTTCCTGTTCGAATTTTTCGACATCCCACCCAAATGCTATCATGCTTCTCTCTATCTTCTCCACGTTTTCTTCAAAGCTCACGTAAAGACAATGCTGTTTCCTGAGGGAGGCGTTGTTGCATATCTGTCTGCAGAAAGTGCTCTTTCCGGCGCCGGGACCGCCCGCAATGAGGACGATGTTTCCTCTGGGTATACCACCGAGCGAAAAGAGTTCATCGAAACCCGGTATATCTGTTCTGAATACATCCTCCGGATGGATTTCTTTCATATCGGGTGGATACATCTCTGGACTCACACAACTCCTCTCCTCAAACGTAATGGGTAACCTATATATTACCTATCCATCCTCTACCTATCTGAGCGCAGATATTCACTATATCGAGATAGATGTTCATCTGATATCCGGATTCGGGCTTTACCTGCACCCTGTCGGCGTGCTTCGTTATGACAACATCGTCCATGGTGTAGTTGAGGAATCTGAACCATGGCTCCGGATGGGATGTGAATATGGTCAGGTTGCTGACGTCGGAGATATTGATAGAGGAGTATGAAGAGTAATTCGTCCTTATGTAAGTTGTGTCAACACCCGATTCGCTGGTTCTGTTTGCATATCCGGTAATATTGATGACCAGCAGGTTCATGTTTATCAGATTTCCAGCGCGGTTCACATTGATCGTGGGTGGAGAGAGTAGGGAATCCGTTCCATCATCCTGAGAAAGTATAATCGCCTCATTCTCGAAGACGTAAGTTTGAGGCACATAGTAGGCATTTTTGGCTTCATATTTTATGATACCGAGTGAAAGATTCGTATATCCGGTTGCATTTTGTATGGATATTTTAAAGGCGTTCTCGATGATGGATACGCTCCCTATCGCTCTCGTTGTCACAAAGTAGGGAAGCTCTCTGCTTCCGAGGGTCAGGGGAACAGTGATGGAAAAATTCGACCTGCTGACGGCATGCAGGTCAACGGCCATCTTCAGCTGGAAGAACTGGTTCATTACTTCATCCATGTGTTCCGCCTCCCTGCTTTTCATGAGTTCGGGTATATACGCTATCTGTAGGGTTGCGAGAACGATGGCAAACAACCCTATCAGGAGAACCGCCTCAACGATACCAACTACTCCATACCTGTTCATGTCCTCCTCCTCATGATCACGATGATGACCAATAAGAACAGGGTGAGAAGGATACCAAATCCCGGGATATCTTTCTTCCAACTTTCTTTGATGACCACGATCTCTGAAACATTATCTGTTTCGCCACCTGATCCCACGACGGTCAGATTCACGAAGTAGGTTCCGGGCTTGCTGTAGGTGTGATTGCACACCGGAGAAGAGGTCGTGAGATTATTTCCATCACCAAATTCCCAAATATACGTTTCTATGTCTCCCTCACTTCCCGTTGCATTGAATATAACTATCGAATTTACATATGCCGTGCTCGGCTCCACGGACAGATGCGCCTTCACGCCGGCGCCATCGGATGATGAGTATATCGTTATGTTCTTTATCGTGGAGTTTGAAAATCCATCATCATCAACTACCACAAGCTCCACCCTATAAACTCCCGAAGTGGAGTAGGAGTGGTATACGGTTTTTCCATAATCCGCCTTTCCGTCTCCGAATCTCCACACATAACTTATTATACTACCATCCGGGTCGTAACTTTTGGAGGCATTGAATTCAACGAGCTCTCCAACGTGTGCGTGGCTCTTCATCGTGATAACGGGCACCGGTTTCTGATTCACTGCCGTCTCATGGATATGAACTACCGCGGTATCCGTATCTACTGCGCCATCATCATCTCTAACGGTAAGGGTAACGGTGTAATCGCCCGGCGCCGCGTATGTGTGGGAAACTTTCTTACCGCTCCCGCTCGTCCCATCACCAAAATCCCACGTGTAGGAAACTATGGTTCCATCCGGGTCGTAGCTTTTTGATGCATCCAGGCATACCGGCTCGTTAACCTCTCCGTAGTAATCTCCGCCAGCGTTGGCGATGGGTTTTTTATTCTGCGATGCTCCCCCACCCTGGAAAAATCCGAGGACGTAGATATCTTGATTGTTACCACCGGGAATCTGGTAAGGTGTATCACCGACACCATCGTTATTTGCATCTTTTCCTTGATAATCATCCCAGTAGTTGCCTTTCTCCGTTTCCGGGTTATACCATAGATTCAATCCATCCGTGGTGTCTTCGGCGTTCTGCCCGTTGGCGATGAAAACATTTTCGGTTATCACGTTTCCGGATGGACTGTACGCAGATGCCCCGGATGCCGATATCCTCACTCCTATATACCCATTTTCTCTTATGACGTTACCGGATATCGTATTGTCACTTGACTGATACTGCAGGAATATACCGACCTGATTTTTCGATATGTTGTTGTTTTTTACGGTACAGTGGGAACTGAATATAAAGAATATTCCGTTACCCTGCTTGTTGCTCAGGATTGAACAGTTTGTGATGGTTATATGGGAGCATCTGTAGAGTGATATACCATCGCTGCTTGCGCTGTCTCTGATCGTACAATCGCGTATAGTCACATTGCTGCACTCATCCAGATAGATGTTGTCATTTCCCGTACCGATAGCATTCT
>CAYSPA010000011.1:17872-23175 GCA_964432835.1 uncultured Thermoplasmatales archaeon
ACATTGCTGCACTCATCCAGATAGATGTTGTCATTTCCCGTACCGATAGCATTCTGGATGGTAAGATTGGAAATTGTGCAGTGAGCCAGTTTGTACAGTTTAACCGTATGCCCATTACTCGATGCTTCTATGATGGTGGTCTCCCTGTTCTCCCCTTCTATAGATACATTCTTATCAACCAGAAGATTCTCATTGTAGACCCCCGATCTGACAATAATTCTGTCTCCATCGACGGCATTTGCTATCGCCTCAGATATGGTCGTGAAGTCCCCTCCTCCACTCTTATCAACGATTATATCTTTCGCATCCGCCCGCGGGCTCCACGCTATTAATATGGTAACCGCTATCATGCCCAGGAGCAACGCTTCTGTTCTCATCCCACCTCGGCTAATGTATAAATTAGATGAACTTATACTTTTCTCCGATGAAGGTGATGCCCGATATCAAAATAAGGGTCTTTCCCGGGGTATACGAGCCATCTGATGACAGTTACCTCCTCGTAGAGGCCATCGATGTGAAAGGAGATGAAAGGGTTCTGGATATGGGGTGCGGGAGCGGAATAATAGCTCTCCACCTTGCAAACTCGGGATGTGATGTCGTGGCTGTTGATATAAACGAGAAAGCTGTAGAAAACACGATATTCAACGCAGGGTATAATGGACTGAAAATAAAATGCATGAAAAGCGATTTGTTCGAGAATGTCGTTGGAAAGTTCGATATCATAACTTTCAATCCCCCCTATCTGCCCACGGAAGGCGAGGATAGAGCATGGGATGGTGGAAAAGATGGAAGAAAGGTTATAGACGAGTTTCTCAGGGATGCATGGAAATATCTCGCAGAAGGAGGAAGGATTTACACGATTATGAGCAGTTTCACGGATGTGAACGGGATAAAGAAGCGTTACGAGAACATCTACAGTTTTAAGGTTTTGAAGCAGAAGCACATTTTCTTTGAAACCATCTATGCATTTGAAATCACCCGAAAAGAAAGGTAACCTCGTATGAATGTAAAGATGGCGTTAACATATCCTGGGCACGGGGTCTCCAACCGGCTTTGACAGTATCCTTCTTCCGCCAACCTCTGTTCTGAGAATGACCCTCTTTCCATACTCTCCGACGACCTCGCCTATTATCTGCGCGTCTTTTCCGAGGGGGTCCTTCCTTATTTCTTTCAGTATTTCCTCCGCCTTCTCCCCGATGACTCCAAAAAGCACCTTTCCCTCGTTGCCAACCGAATAAACGTCTATACCGAGCATCTCGCATGCAGCCCTAACACCCTCTCTGACCGGAATGGAGCTTTCATCCACAAGGATGTCTACCTTGCTCTTCTCCGCCCACTCATTCAGAGCATTGCTAATTCCTCCTCTCGTTGGGTCCTTCGCCGCGACGACTCCGCCTACTTTGAGAGCTCTCTCCACGAGTTTATTTACTGGAGCAACATCGGATTCGATGTCAACGTGAAAATCGTAACCCTCTCTTGATGAGAGTATGGCGATTCCGTGGTCTCCTATGTATCCAGATAAAATTATCTTGTCCCCTTCTCTGAGGTTTGAGTCGAGTAGCCATGGGGTATCCATTTTTCTGTACTCGTTCACTATCTCGAAGTTGTGTTCCAGCTCTTCGCCCTTGATACCTATACCAGATGTGTTTATCACCATCCCTTCGAGAGAATTTTTCTCGACAACCTTCGTATCCCCCGTGACGATCTCAACTCCCGCAATATCTGCTGTCCTTTTCATGCTCTCGAGTATCCTTTCAAAATCATCCATGTCAAAACCCTCCTCGATGATAAGGGCGGAAGAGATGGCAAGTGGTCTCGCTCCAACAACCGCAATATCGTTCACGGTTCCAGAAACGGAGAGAGAACCTATATCACCTCCGGGAAAAAATAAAGGTTTGACGGTGTGACTATCCGTCGTGAACACTATGCCATCGATTACAGCGGCATCGTCCAGAGCGCCGAGTCCAACCTCGGCTTTCCCTTTTCCAAAATATTTTATCACGTAATTTTTGATGAGGGCATCCATTTTCTTCCCGCCGGCGCCGTGAGAGATTTCTATCTTCATGATGAGCAGAAGAATTATGGCAGGGTTTAAAAGCATGCTGTGAATGGAAATCACATGAATCTCCTCATCGGGATAGGCAACAGATTTGGTGGTGATGATTTTATAGGTTCATGGGTCGCGAGAAATTTCGAAGCAGAGGGATGGCTGTCCATGGACTGTGGAACTGTTCCCGAAAATTTTACATCCGAGATAAGAAGGCTCAAACCGGAAAGAATTGTTATAGTAGATGCTGCAGACATGGGTCTGGAACCCGGAGAGATAAGGATTATAGATGAGGGTAAGATAGATGAATTCACCGTATCCACGCATTCCATCCCTCTATCGGTCTTTGTGGGATATCTGAGAGAGTTTGTGGAAGAGGTCATTATCATAGGCATTCAGCCGAAGAAATTTGAGGGAAATCCGAGCGAGGAGGTCAAAAGAGCGGGAAAAAGACTCATCGACATTTTGAAGGAAAAAGACTGGATGGAGAAACTGCAGAAGCTGTAAGATGCCTCTATTCAACTATCCATTTTTCGTTAACCTTGTTCGTATCCGCCATCAGGAACTCCTCACCCTGTGAGAGGGCATTCTTTGGGCATATATCCACGCACTGGCCACAGAATATGCACCTGCCAACGTATATCCTGATTTTCTTCTCTTCCTCCTTGAATTCTATCGCCTTTGCCGGGCATACCTTTATGCAGAGTTTACACCCTATACACTTCTCTTTATCGTACTGTATTTTTCCCCTGAAGGTTTCCCTGTCAGGTATCTCAACGGGAGGGACTATCTTGATTTCGCCTTTCTCCACCTTCTCGAGGGTTTCTTTGATGGAGGCGGGCGCGTATTTCACGGGAAAGAGATTGGTGAATGGCTTGCTGAAAAACTGTCTGAACAGCTCCGGGATAAAGGTGAATCTCATCCTTAACTCCCTCCTTCCAACAATCTTTTTGTTTTCTTAACGGATAATCTGTGAAGTTCGTCTCCATCTATGATCTCCTTTTTGCCGTCGCCTTTTATCCTTATGACCCTGTTTGTACAGGATATGCATGGATCTATAGATGCAGCAACTATCGGCACATCCGCAATCTGGCAACCCTTCAGCATCGGTATCCATGACATGATGTTGCTGTATGTTGGTGCTCTAACCTTCCACGAGAAGAATGGCTCAAAATCTTTCTTGAGTTTAACGTAATGTATCACCTCTCCCCTCGGGGCTTCATGCCTGCCCACGCCTTCGCCCTCCGCTTTCTTCAGGTCCATAAGAAGTTTTGCGAGTTTTGGCTCGGACAGTATATCGCCGGAGGGCATCTCATCCAGCGCCCTCTCTATGATTTCCACGGACTGTTTGACCTCCAGCAATCTGACAACTATCCTGTCGTATGTATCTCCGACAACCTCTCCCGTGAACATATCGGGAGTTATTGCCTTCACATCGAAATCCGGGTATGCGAAGTATGGCTGGTCCTGTCTCACGTCCTTTTTAACTCCGCTCGCCCTCGCCGTTGGTCCAATGGCAGAGAGTTTCAGGGCGTCTTCCTTTGTAAGTATGCCAACATTTCTCGTTCTCATTTCCACGGTTTTATCTTCGAGGAAGAATTTCGCCAGTTTATCAAAGCCTTCCTTGTAATACTCGAGCATTTTCTTTATCTTGGGAATATGCTCCTTCTTGATATCTCTCCTGACCCCACCATACATCATTATGGCCTTCGTAACCCTGTTTCCATTGATCAACTCCAATATGTCCATAACTTTCTCCCTAACTTTCCAAGTGTAATGAAGCAGCGAATCGAAGCCTATTTCGTGGGCGGCGACGCCCGCCCAGAGCAGGTGGGAATGAATCCTCTCGAGTTCACACTGTATGACTCTTATATACTGTGCCCTCTCGGGTACCTCGATATTTGCTGCTTCTTCCACAGCGAGCATCATGGCGGAGGGGTGGCTGATATTGCATATGCCACAGATTCTCTCGGCTATGTAGATGCTCTGAACGGGATTGTTCCTGTTCATCCCTATCCACTCTATTCCCCTATGGTTCTGGCTGGCTATGACATCGACATCCTTGATCTCTTCTCCTTCTACAGTTAACTGAAGCAGGATTGGCTCTTTAAGAGCGGGATGTATTGGGCCAATGGGTATCTCATACTTCATTTCCACACCTCGTACAACTTTCTCGTTTCTTTCGGTGCGGTTTCATCCCTTCTCCATGGATATACACCATCTGGGAAGTCCTTGGTCAGGAACATGTGCCTTCCATCGGGTATGTTTTCTATCTCTATACCGGTCATTTCCTTTATCTCTCTTTCAGAGAGTATCGTCGCAGGTATTAGATCGGTGAGGGTTGGAACCTTTAGATCGTCCTTTTTCAAAGTTACTCTGAGAATGATGTTTGTCTCTTTTAGGGGTTTACCATAGCCAACAGAAAAATGGTAGTTCAGTTCGACGTGGTCTCCACAATCGGTAAATGAGCATACAGAAAAGTGGGGAAAATCTTCGAATGTTTCGATAAGCATTTTTACGGTATCTCTCAGGATTTTCCGCGGAGTGTGAACGAGGATGGTTCTCCTTTTCTCTTTTTTCTTTACCCCTTCCTCCCTTTCCCTGATCTCGAATTTAATCTTTTTCTTCTTCAGTTTCTCGAGCAGTTCCTCCATTCCCTTTACCCCCGTCCGTCTCCTCCAGAAATTCCCATGCCTTTATTACGCCCTGTATTATCGCCTCTGGTCTCGGTGGACAACCCGGAACATAAACAAAGGTACCATCTGGTATGATCTTATCTATAGGTCCGGCAAGATGGTATGATTCGTGAAAGACTCCTCCGGATATACCACACGACCCCACAACCAGTACAACCTTTGGGTCTGGCGTCTGCTCGTAGATTCTTTTAACCTTATCAACCATATCTGCCGTAACGGGACCGGTTAGGGCGATAACATCCGCGTGCCTCGGTGTTCCAACGAGCTTTATACCGAATCTCTCAACGTCGTATCTGGGTGTTAATGCGGCGATTATCTCTATATCACAGCCATTGCAGCTTCCCGTGTTCATGTGATAAATCCATAATGCTCTCTTGAATGAATTCATCCCGAGGCTCATTTCTGCTCACCAACCAGCTCACTTCGGGCATATTTTATTACCTTATTTAAGGGTTGCGTTATTTCTGTGGGTGATGAAAAAGACCATGATTGGACATATCCAGAGGTACGGAACCGAAGATTTTACCCATCCCTGCTTCCCCAGTTTACGTGATGTTTTC
>CAYSPA010000012.1:0-2633 GCA_964432835.1 uncultured Thermoplasmatales archaeon
AGTATCCTCTCTGCAACCTGATCCCACCTGAAGTATTTTAAAACTCTCTTTCTTCCATTCTTACCCATCCATGCACCGCAATCCTCTCTACCCAGGATCTCTTTTACCCCCCACGCTATATCGTTTGGATCATAGGGATTTATGTGGATACCGCACTGCTCTTCTCCAGAAGGTATGACCTGTTCCCTCATTCCAGATGTACCCCTTGCCCCAACCACCACGGGTTTTTCCATTGCCATCGCCTCCGTGCAAACTATTCCAAAGGGTTCATACAGGGATGGCAGAACAACCAGATCTGCTGCTGCGTAATGTCTAATTCTTTCATCCTCCGACACAAACTCCTCCCTCAGTATAACCTCATCCTGAAGACCTATACTTTTTATCAGCAACCTGATGTACTCAGCCATATCTCCTGTACCGAGTATAACGAGCTTTGTCTTTGGAAATTCCTCGAGAATCATCGGCATACTCTTTACCAAATTATCAGCGCCCTTTACACCAACCAGCCTGCCTATAAACAGTATCATCTTTTCATCATTTTTAATTCCATAGAGCTCCCGTAACGTCAACTTTTCTTCTTCACTCACTCTCGCTGGATTATACTTCTCGGGATCAACGCCATTCCAGCACACCTTTACCTTTCTCGGGGAGAATCCCATGCTGTAAAGCTCGTCTCTCATCGCTTCAGATACAGTTATCACGCAATCCGCCTCGTCGCCGCCAGCGTATTCCATTTCCTCTATAATCTTAGAGCCCCTTCCCATGGTTCTGCCCTTTTCTGTGGAGTGAACATGAAATATCAGCGGAATGCCCAGTTCCTTTTTTGCGCTTATTCCCGCCATTATTCCAAGCCAGTCGTGTGCATGTATTATATCGAAAGCTCTGCCATACTTTCTAACAAGTAGATTCACGAGCTTTGATGCCGACAGAATGTTATAGGTTACGACGTCTGCGAAGAACTTGAATCCCTCTCCCCATTTCCTCAACTCATCATCAGCGAAAAGGAAGAAGGTTGATGTGAAATCCGAAATCATCGGTCTGTGAACCTCGACGCCTTTAAAATTATCGACGGTTATCAACTTGTTATCCTTGTTTAGAGTGAAAACCACAACCTCGTTACCCATCTTAACCTGCATACTCGATAGTTCCATCGCTACAGTTCCAAGTCCGCCAACTATCGTTGGGGGGAACTCCCATGAGAAATGTACGATCTTCATCTCCTCACCTTAATTACAGCCTCTGTTTCAAATCCTGCAGGATATTCATATAGTTGATAAACCCTTCATAAGGCGTCGAATATGGGTTGAAGTATTTATGGACATCTCCATCTGCAAATCCCTTCGTTGATAGATAGTAGAGATGGTCCGATGTTTGAAGGAGTCGCCATATCTTGAGTAACCTCTCATCTCCCTTCTCCTTTAGCTTTCTACCAACTTCTTTCAGCTCATTGAAGCAAGCTATCTGCATGTCATTGCCGAGCCATGTGGATACATCTCTCTCCGTGTCAGCCCATGATATGGCAAATGGAACGTCTATCTCACCAACGGGCTCGAACATATCCACGACTTCGCTAACCGTTACAAATCTGTTGTTCTCAAATCTGAGTATCTCTGCGGGAAGATGCCTCAGGAATTCGAATATCCCCGTCTCCGGCCACTGATGCTCACCAAACGTCTCAAAGTCCATGAAGATATTGACCACCTGCCCCTCACAACTCGCTATCCAGCTTGCAAATTTATCCGCGGTTAACGGAAAGCCGACCCAGTCTTTTGCTGAGAATCTGAATGCTATATCATCGCTCAACCTGTAGTTTCTGAGTAGAACCTTGAGATTCGTATCCTTCGCTCGGTAAAGATAATTGGGCGAGCGCCAGCCGAGTATCTTTTCAGTACCTTCCGTTATTATTCCTCTGAATCCCATTTTTTCTACTTCCTTTGCTATCCTGTTGTCAAATATCGCCTCCGTATTTCTGAAGACCTTTGGTCTGCACCCAAATCTCTCCATCAACGTTTTGATATGGAGATTAACCTGGTCCCTGAATTCGCTGAGGTCATCGAATAAACTGCAGAGAGAATGATAGTATGTTTCACCTATGAGATCGGCATTACCTCTCCTGAAAAGTTCCTTAAAATTATCGAGAACTTGAGGAGCAAATGCATCGCAGTGCTCCATGAATGTGCCGGTTAAGCTAAATGACACTTTGAAATCCTTACCAAATTCATCCGATATGTCAAGAAATAACTGGGTTGCTGGAAGATAGCATTTTTTTGCTGCCCTTTCAAATATCTCTCTATTCAGTTTATGATTGAAATAGGTCTCAAAAGGATCGATTTCTTCTCCGATGTGGAAAACCGAAAATCTGTTCAACCTGAATGGCTGATGCACCTCAAAATAGAAACACACGCAAGGCATTAACTAACCACCTCCCTGTAGACCTCCAAGGTTTTTCTCGCTGCCCTATCCCATGTGAGAAATCTCAATTCTTTCTTGGCATTCTCCTTTAGCGTCTTCCTGAGGGCATCATATCTTAGAAGAGCAACGATTTTGTTTGCCATCTCGTTAACATCCCAGAAATCGGCGGTTAAACAGTTTCTCAGAGCTTCTGCCACACCAGAGCTTTTTGATATTATCAC
>CAYSPA010000012.1:2733-22639 GCA_964432835.1 uncultured Thermoplasmatales archaeon
TCTCTATATCTATGAACCATGGATTCGGATTGAGGTTGGCGCTCCTGTCATATTCTGTTGAATGTATCGTCAGAACGAGGGGTATTCCCAGTTTTTCCTTCAGCATTATTCCCGCCTGCGCCGTTAACCAGTCGTGACAGTGTATGAGCTCATATTTCCCGTTCACCTTTTCATAGCATAGTTTATTGAACTTTTCCACCGCCGTGAAGAAATCTCCGTCTATGGTCTTTGTTTCCGTTCCATAAGGGTAGATGGCAGTTTCTCCCACATCAATTATTCTCAGATTCTCCAAATCACTCTTTCTTTCCCCCCTGCTAACCTTTGGGGCAAAAAAATCGATCTTAACACCCAGTTTGGCGAGAGAGCGTGTTAAATAGTAACAGTGTGTGCCGAGACCACCCACCTTGAAGGGCGGGTATTCCCACCCTATCATGGCTATTTTCATCCCGTTTTCTCCCTTACTTCAGCATCCACTTGCCGTTAACAAACTCAACCTTATCTTCTCTCGCGAGCCAGCCGAGAGCAGATAGCACTTCCTTCTTATCCATGTCCAGAAGCTCTGCGAGTTCATCCTCTGTCAGTTCTCCCCAGATGTTGAGGGTTCTCCAGACCTTTCCCGCTCTGCTGCCTATATCCCAGACGAGATTCGTTTCACCGAGTTCGAGGAATTCACCAACCTTTCTTATTTTGTTTTCTCTCGCGAGCCAGCCTATGGCGCCATAAAACTCTTCTTCTTTCAGTTTAATTTTTTTCTTTAACTTACGCTCCGGGCATTTTTTCTTTTCTTCCAGAAATCTCCACACCTTCCACGCACTCTCACCAAACATTTTAGTTACGGTCATATATCTCCCTCACCAAACCACTCAAAGACAGTAATATACATTGTGGTATTTATCGGTTACTATATCAACAAAAACGATAGATGGTCACATCATTTTCTCTCGCTTTTCTTGAGTCTCCTTGTGTACAGTAGCAACAAAATAGGAACCACAAGGAGAGTCGTTACCAGAGCATAGAATATCGTCAGAGCAGTTATGATTCCGAATTGTTGCTCTGGGGGCATGGGGGAAAGCACAAGTATGCTGAATCCCGCTATTGTGGTCAGGGCAGAGATAAATATGGCGCCGCCGATGTGCGCAAATGTATCCTCAACCACCTTCTCACCATTCTTGCTATTTTGCAGTACAAGTTTATATCTTTCAATTGCGTGAATGGCATACGTGATACCTAGGCCTATGGTGAGAGAGGTGACCATTACGGTCATTACGTTTAGGGTGTAATTCAGCAGATAGATGCTACCTATTATCCATATACAGGATAGTATCACTGGAGTCATTGCGATACCTCCAAGAGAAATTTTCCGGTAAACCGCAATCAAAACCACACCTGCGACAAAGAGGCAGACGAATGTCGATTTGAGTTGACTTTCGGTCAATGATTTGGTTATGGTGTATATGAGAGAGATGGGTCCGGTCACTGTTACCTTAACATTTCCGCAAGAGATGACATCGTTGGTCAATTCCGTATAGACACTTTTCGTAAACTCACTCGATATCTCTTCATTCACAAGATGAACTCTTATCAAGGTTGCATCATAACCGCGACTTCTGTGAAGAACATACTTTATGCTCGGCTCTCTCTCATAGAGATAATCCAGCAGATTCTTCAGATCTCTATCGGTACGTGGAATGAATCTGCTATCCAGGTTAAATTTCTCAATAATGCTCCCGTTAATCTTTGCAGCATCCTCTATCACGGATAGAATGCTTTCGACCTTCAATCTCCCATCGGGATATCTTGCTATGGTTTTATCATCCTTCATATTTTCTATGATTTTGTAGATGCTCTCCATCGTTTTGACGGAACAAATATCCCCCTCGATCAGGATATATTCTTCCATCCTGGATGCCGAGGGAAAGAGATCGGAAATTTTCCCGAGGGTTTTCATGGCGGGCGTATTTTTGGGGAGAAACTCCTCCATGCTGAATGAATAACTCACCTTCGTTGCACTGTATGAGAAGATAATGGTTATCGAGGTCAGAAAAATCGCGATGTATTTTCCATTTTTCAGTACAAAGGAGGAGAATGCCCTCATTCCTCTTCCCAAGCTCAACCTTTTTCCATCTGGTGAAACGATCCTCTTTTTCTTTTTATCCAGCAAGTAAACAACCGCGGCTTCAAAGGTTACAGTCACTATGAATGCATAGAATATTCCAAATGCACAGAGTATACCAAAGTCCCTTATCGGTGGAATACTGGAACTCAAAAATGACAGGAAACTTATTGATGTCGTCAGTGTGGCTAAAAACATCGCCGTACCGACATTTTTGATGGATGTTTTTATCGCATCAAGTGGTTTCATGCCTTTTGATAGCTCCGCTCTGTAGTTGTAAAAAAGATGGACCGAATAATCTACACCCAGACCCATTATCAGAGGAACTAATGCAACGCTAATTGCGTTAAACTTTATTCCCAACAGAACCATTGAGCCGAAAAGCCATACTATCGATATGGAGAGACAAACAAGGGGGAGAAATATGTAGGAAATTCTCCTGAAGTGTATCAGAAGAATGAGCATGATCACTATGAATATACCAGGTGCTATGTATTTGTTTGTCTCACTCGTTAGAACGTCTATCTGGTAAGAAATTACACTTCCTCCCGTGATCTCCATATGAAAATCATCTTCCAGTTCCTTAATTTTGATGCACAACTCCTTTCCAACCTTTTTTGCTTCATTAAGACCCAGGGTTTTGTTTTCCTGAACAATGACCAACGTTGTCTTCCCATCCTCGGATAACATGGACTCTATCGATTCCGCTATATCATTGAAAAATGGAGGTTTTATGAGGATGTATCTGGTGGAATTTACCGAATCCAGAACAACCCAGTTCCCGTTCAAATCCTTCATGGACAATGTGAGATTCGCATCAAGATGCGACAGAATCGTCTTCATTTCCTCTATATTGATTCCGCGCCTCTCCATTGCCCTTGTGATGATTTTCAGTTTTTCAATCCAGTTCAAAAAGCGCTGCAGTTCTTCTCCTTTAATCCCCACTCCGAACCAGGGGAATCTGTAAATCCTGCTTTTTATACTGAGATTAACCAGTCTAGCGGGCAACCTATTTCCGTTGAATTTCGGTGCAATCCCGAATTTTCCCAGTTCATCCTTACTCAGGTTTATAACGATCGCGCTGTTACCAAAATCAAAGAAGAAACTGGATTCTTCCAGTTTGATCGGGAAGTATGTACTGAAATTTTTCGGTTTCATCCACAGGTAAACGTTATTTTCCCACTCACTTCTTCTCAAAATGTTCTTAATGTTGTTCAGCAAACCATTCCCAACCACCCATTTTACACCGGGTTCGTACCTTGCACCGATCATATAATTTATTTTCAACTCCTCGCAGGGCGCAAGGCCGTTGAGAAAACAAACATCCCATTCCACCGGTCTGATACATTTATCCCCGATTTCGGAAAGGTCTCTTAATTTTATCAAAATCTGGAATTTCCCATCCTCATCTACCATCCATGCCTTCTCTATGTCTGCATAACCTTTCTTCTGATACTTGGAGTCTGTGCACAATTCTATGAAACTTTCATTGAAGAAAATATCCTGAATCAACATCTCTATTTCCTCATCTGAGCACTCGGAGAGCGGTTTGTGATACTCGGCAAAAGAAACAGCTTCGACAAGATTGGATATGCCAAATACATTTTCCACGCCTTCGGTATCATTCAGAGACATGACAATTCTGTGAAGTTTCCTGAGATTACTGGGGAGCATGATATCCCTCTTAGATTCCACAAGAACCATCTCAACATCTGACCCGCTGCCAAAATACTCCGTCACCTTGTTTTCAGCTTGAACCAGTTTGTTATCTTTTGGCAGAAAATCTTCCATGGATGTACCGCTCTTCATCGATGGAAGTAATGAAGAAAACAGCCCCGTGATGGTCAGAATAACGAGAATCACTGTGTAGGGTCTCTTTCCGACGAACTCCGCGATGACACTGAACATATTTATCTACCCAATTGTATAATATGGCGATGAATTGTATCAAATTTCCGGTATTTAATTCTTATGATAATAATGAAAAATCATAAATATATGAAATTATATAAGAAAATCCGATGGAAGAAAGTTTGGAATTTCACGGAAGCACGACCGTTGGCGAAAGGGGACAGATATCTCTGCCGGTTTCCATAAGGAGAAAATACAATATAAAAGCTGGAGATAAATTGCTGATTCTCGGTAAGGGCGATGAGAATTTGTGGTGTATCCTGCTTCTCAAAGGAGAAATTCTGAGCAAATTGCTGGTTAAATTTGAAAAAAGCATAAAGGACATTCTCAGCAAAGTGTAAAAATTTGTCTCCTCGGGCAACAACTCACAGGAAATAGGCATTCAGCACGTACTGCTCGACCATTCTCTGGGTGTTGAAAAAGGAAGCATTCAGTGCTATACAGTTCTTCATTATATTTATCCATTTATCCCTGAATTTATGGAAGATGGGGATTATCCTGTATTCAAGCTTGTCATACATATCCCGGCTATCTCTCAAATCGTCCGATTCTTGGTCTTCATCCCCTATAGCCCACCCCGTCACTCCTTCTATATACCCTTCCTTCCACCATCCATCGAGAGTGCTGAGCTGAGGAACTCCATTATGAGCGGCTTTCATACCAGATGTGCCGGAAGCTTCCATGGGTATTCGCGGTGTATTCAGCCAGAGGTCGACACCGCTCACCATCATCTTTGCTATATTCATATCATAGTTCGGTATGAAAATGAAGTTAACCTTCGGCTTCAGCTTTTTCCCAGCACTGATGATCCTCTTTATTATCTCTTTACCCTCGGTATCCTTTGGATGAGCTTTTCCCGAGTAAACTATCTGAAGGCCTCCTGCCACCTCTGATATTTTCAGTAACCTCTCTCTGTCATAGAAGAGAAGATAGGGTCTCTTATAAGCTGTCATCCTCCTAGCAAAACCTATGGTAAATTTATCATAAGAAAAGTTTTCTCCAAATTTTTCATTTATGAAATCTATGAGTTTTCTCTTCGCTTCCATGTGAGCATTCCATACATCCTCATTTGGCATACCCGATGCGGATCTTAAGATGTACGGGTCCTGCCGCCAGCCGGGCATGTACTTGTCAAATAATCTCCGGAAGGGCTCGGATACCCATGTCAGGGAGTGTACACCATTCGTTATCGAATCTATTGAGTAATGTGGAAACATACTCTTTGATACCTCTCTGTGTTTTTTTGCGACGCCGTTTATGTAGTGACTGAAAAACATACCGAGTCGAGTCATGTTCAACATGTCCTTTTCGGTTACATATGGTAGGATCTCTTCTGGAAAATCACCAAGAAATTGCTTTACTTTTTCCATGTCGAACATATCATGTCCAGCCCTCACCGGGGTGTGGGTTGTGAAAACACACTGTCTTCTCACGAAGTCCACGTTTTTTGTTTTTCTGTAGAGTTCTAAGGTTAAAAAACTGGCATGTCCCTCATTCATGTGAAATCTGTATATCGACGTAAAGCCAAGACCCTTCAATATTCTGAATCCCCCTATACCTAAGACTATTTCCTGAGCAAGACGATAGTCGGTGTCTCCTCCATAGAGATATCTCGTCAGCGTCCTTTCCCACTCTCCATTCTCCCTCAAGTTCGTGTCCAGAAAAACGATGGGAACTTTGTAACCTGATACTCCCCTGATGAAATAACACCAAGGCCTTATCTTTACCTCTTTCCCATTGATTTTTACCGTGGCGTCTTTTGCTATGAGAATCAATCTCTTTTTCGGATCGAACGGATAAGGCTTCTCCACCTGCTCCCCATCTTCGGTGAGTTCCTGATACAGATAACCCTTCTCCGACAGCAAAGTTACACCCACTGCCGGTATATTCAAATCAGCAAATGTTCTGAGGGTATCTCCAGCCAGCACACCGAGTCCACCGCTGTAGGATGGAATATCGGCTTCAACACATATTTCCATGGAAAAGTAGGCGATTTTGGGAGCATAAGATAAACTGCTGATTACTTTTGGTCTCTCCTCACTTTCCATCTGCACCGTATAAGGTCAGATACATTATAAATCTACTGGAAAACCCCAAAGATATCGAGAAACGCTGGGGAAGGGATTTGAACCCTTGTGGTGCTCTCGCACCAGCGGCTCTCGAGGCCGCCGCCTTGGCCTGGCTAGGCTACCCCAGCTTACAAAAAATTAATCAACGGGTTTTATATTACCCTATCGGTTCATGAAAGTGAAGCTGCTACCTGATAACAAAGAGATTGACAGCGATTTCAGGGGAAAGGTGGAAGACTTGGTGAGACATCTGAATCTTAAACCTGATGAGGTGGTCGCTCTCAAGGGAAAGAAGCCTGTGCCCATAGATCATGAAATAAGCGACAGTGATGAGATAACCATCATAAAGGTATCATCGGGTGGTTGATGCTCCCGTGGTGTAGCCCGGCCAATCATGACGGCCTCTCGAGCAGGCCCCTGAAAGGGCTAACGGGGAAAGCCGTAGACCCGGGTTCAAATCCCGGCGGGAGCATCTTTTTATTCCTTATATCTGATGGTGATCCCGATGTTCGATTTCAATAAAGTAAAGGTTATAGTGAAAACACGGAGAGGGTATGAAAATATCGTTGCAACCCTCATAGAGGAGCTCATTCCGGATTCGAATACCCTCCCAAAACCGTTGAATTATTCCGGTGTTGTCCTTGTTATCTCCGATAGAGAAGATGCTGGAAAGATCATCGAGAACAATATACCCGAAGCTGAGAAGATACTGCCCGTCAGGGTTGCTACCGCTGCGGATATCGATACCATATCGAGAAACCTTGATAGCATCATCAAGGATATAGATGGCCCTTTTGCAGTCAGAACAACGAGGAGAGGTAGACACAGTTTTTCAAGTATCGATATCAATGTTGCGGTTGGAGAAATTATAAGGAACAGAACCGGACAGAGCGTAAATCTGGATTTTCCGGAGAAGGTGGTATTTGTAGAAATTATAGATAAATACGCTTACTTGGGGGTGGTGGATGCGCAGATTTTTCCAAAAAAGAGGAGCAAGGAAAAGATAGAGATCAGAAACTTCTTCCAGAAAGTGAGTATTGTTCAGATACCATATCTTGGAAAATCCCCCGCCCCACGAGAGATGGGCGTAAGAGTGGGCAGGGAGGCGCAGACCTTTGAGGTGAAAGAATTCGTCGTGGCACCTGTAGGATTATGCGATGCAAAGGAACTGAAAGAATTTATAGATGGGGTTTATCGGGGGATAGATACCAGATTCCAGATTCAGAAGAAAGTTTACTCTCATAAACCCAGAAAGGTGGAGGTATACGTGCAGAATCTCTATGAGCTCATCAGGGAGAGAAAAGATGAGAATATCGTTGTTTTTGAGCCGGAGGGCAGACCCATCAGCAGAGTATCCAGAGAGCTGGCGGAGATGGTTATAGAAGGAAAAAGGACGAATTTTCTCATCGGTTCAAGAGAGGGAATACCAACCGGTATATACAGGTTTGCTGACCTCGTTATAGACCTCTGCCCCGGCATAACTATAGCAACGGATTCTGCAATTTCGTCGGCCATGATGGCTCTATCTTTCTCCCTGCAGGAGAATTTAGAGGGGTCTGCCGAGATTCCATAGATTTTCGAATTTCTTGCTTATCTCATCGATATCCTCAACATCAACATACGCGGTACCAACATACGAGATATCTTTATCCTCTGATAGTATTTTCATACTCGTGAAGGCCAGCTCCTTCCCGAACACAAAGTTTCTCATAAAACCCGTCACCTCATCCGGAAAGTATCTCACATCAAGTTTATCGCTGTATTCCTCTTTCAACCTTATAACCGGCTGAAGGTTTTCTTCTTTTTCGACGATAATTTTAACCTTTTTGCTGGATTCCAGGAATTTTCTTAGAAATTCTTCCATTTCCTTTTCGGATAGGTTTTCACCACCCATGTATATCTTCAGGTCCCCTCCTTTTTCCAGGGAGTTGTTGAGCATCACGTAAAATATCCATTTCTTGCTGTACCGGAGAGTGACATTTCCACTTCTCTTCAGTTTTATGCCATACGTCTTGAAGTTCTGATTGTACACGGACGATATCTCGGCGACATGCTTTTCTATATTCCTGTAGGTCTCCTCGCTTATTACGGGCTTTAAATCTTCCTTCGTTTCTTCCCATATAATCCTTGGATTCACGGGGAGATATCTTTCTCTACCAAAATCCTCATCGTTATTTCCACTGGAGAACAGAACCTTTGCTATCAGCCCGTTTTTGAAAAGAGATGCGCGCCCCGCCTCGAGCGGTCTTCTTGTTATGTTTACGAGTTTCTCTGCTATTCTCAAGAAGTCGGAAAATTCTTTCGGATTGTCCATGACAAGAATCATGTAATAGGTTGCAGCCTCTCGAGGTCTCTCTATCTTCATCCTTCCAAACATCATTTCAAAATCCTGAATGTAATCCAGTTTGACATTGGTTATAAGGTCATCATCTATTATGCATCCCATATTTTAACCCCTCCTGACGACCCATTTTAAAGGAATCATTATTTATATATTTTGTGTATTACCCAAAAATCGATGAAGAAAGGGGACATAAGGGTGGCCATACTGAGAATAGAGGGTACAAACTGTGAACAAGAATCCTTTGATGCCTTTCGAAGACTGGGAACGAGACCGGAGTTTGTCCATCTGAAACAACTTCTCAACATAGATTGTGATAAGAATGAGAAGAGGTCACTCTTTGATTTTCAGTGCATAATGATACCGGGCGGTTTTTCCGCCGGAGATTATGTAAGAGCGGGCGCCATCTTTGCTGCCAGAATGAAAAGCAGACTTCTTGGGGAATTAAAAGAGTATGTGAAACAGGAGTATCCGATACTTGGCATATGCAACGGTTTTCAGGTTCTGATAGAAACAGGTCTACTCCCTGGAACAGATGAGATAATAAGTGAGCATCCAAGAGCATGCCTCATGACGAATGATTCAAATAGGTTTGAATGCAGACCAACATATCTCAGGCATGATAACAGAGGCAAATGTATTTTTACAAGAAAAATCGGAAAGGGAGAAATAAGACTAATACCAAGTGCACATGCCGAAGGCAAACTCGTTTTTTCTCCAGAAGATGAGAATATTCTGAAAAGGATGGAAGAGAATGACCAGATCGTTTTCAGATACGTCAATCCAGATGGGGAACTCGCTGGATATCCATGGAATCCAAATGGCTCCGTTGATAATATAGCGGGAATCTGCAATCACATAGGAAACGTATTTGGGATGATGCCCCATCCGGAAAGAGTATTCTACAGGTTTCAGCATCCCGACTGGACGAGAAAATTAACAGATAATCTGTACGGCGATGGAAAGGATATATTTGAGGCGGTTATAAATTACATAGAGAAAAAATTTTAAATTGACATAAATAGAAAATTAGAAAAATAAATAGCCGATGCTCTCAAAGTTGTGTATTCATAAGGTGAGGAGGGGTGGGATGGGGGGAAGCTCTGTGGAGGTGGTGAGGAGAGACGAAAATCAGTCTACTCCCCCCATCCACGTATATATAATTATCTTCCTAATATATATCTTTTTCTCCCTATAATTTTTCATCGTCATGGTATGAAAGGGATGTTTTCACCCGTTTTCACAGCGGGCAGAAAAATCTCTTATTATATCCATCAGCATGGACGAGAAAAATTTCATTTTTTCCGAATTGTGCTTGCCGGAGGGCAGAAAAACGAAAACCTTCTGAATGTGAGATATTCTGTGATTCGTCAAGTTCAGTATCTCCATGGCTGACCTTATGCCTATAACATGGGATGATATTCCTTTTGATTCCACTCTGTAAATCTCTTCCGCATCCATTACATGAATCTTATCTGAATCGCATACATCAACCATAATGATGCCATCTTCATCTCTGTAAATCGCAACTAATGAAAGAGGGTCAGCAAAAAGGTGAACCTTTCTCATGTATGGTAAATCCGGGAGAGATTCAACAACCCTGTATGCAATGCTATCATAATCTATCAACGGATTTCCCATGGATGCTACGAGCACTCTCTTATTCGCGCACATGGCAGATGTGCACACTGCATGATATGCACGGATCATAGGCTCTCACCAGCATCTGAAGTTTTCTGGAGATTTCTTCCGCATTCTTCTCTCCATCTTTCCACATGTGTTCCGCTGCAATTCTTATATCTTCCTCCATGAGGGCGAGAAACATGGCTGTTGGAGTTATTATGTCTGCATCCACAACGGTATCGTTCTTTATCTTCATGCTGTAAATCAGGGTGCCGCGCGGCGCCTCCGTGCATACGATGGCATTTCCACTCCTTTTGCTTGGTGTGGCAGGTCTTTCATCTTTTATGGATTCTGCAAGTTCCTCGGCGAGTCTTTTTGATTTATCAATGAAATACATCAGTTCTACAGCCTGTGCAAAGTTGTTGGAAAATGGGTTGCGTGGGTCCAGCAAAGAGCTTCTCAGCACGGCTTTCTCTCTTGCCTTACCAATCATCAGGTTCTTGAAAATCGTGTATCTGGAAATTGCACCGGTCATGAACCTTTTTCCCTTGTAGAAAACATGCTTTGCAAAGGAGTGTGGAACCACCTTCTCTTTTAACACATCCTTATAATTCTCTGGATCGAAAGTATCGTTATCGTTTGTTTCTATATCTTTTCCGATGACCGTATACTCCTCTCCATAAGGTTTGACGGCTATGTGAATCCTATCTCTGTTGAGATAATCGGGATACTCAAAACTCATCAAAATCTCCATCGGAATCTCGGCAAGTTTTTCGATTTCTTCATACTCTCTGGCTATCTCTTTCAGTTTTTCCCTGCTTGGTAACTTCGAGAAGCCGCCAGGTATCACATTCTCCGCGTGTATGAATCTGGAGCCTATGATATCCTGAACCCTTGCTGAAACTTCCTTGAGTTTTAAAGCAGCGGAAAGCACATCGGGATAGTCCTTACCCATCTCAATTACATCATGATATCCAAGCAGATCCGGAAATACCAGAAAGAAGAGATGTAGAGAGTGACTCTCTATATGGTTTGCAAGATAGAGAAGTTCCCTGAGTTTTGCAACCTGCTCACTCACCTCTATCCCAAGGGCTTTCTCTGCACACATCACGGCAGTTAGCTTATGGGCTGCGGAGCAGAAGGAGCAGATTCTGGATAGTACAGTAACGGCTTCGTTAACATGTTTTCCCCTCACTATACTTTCAAAAAATCGTGGTCCTTCTATCACATTAACCCTCGCAACCGCTTTACCATCTTCTCTCATTACGACCTCTATTCCCGCTTTACCCTCTATTCTTGCTATATGGTCCACGACTATTGGTCTAACTATCTTCACTTCTTTTTTCAACATTATCACCTCTCTTTGAAAAAACCCTGTTCAGTTTCTCTTCAAGATCCTTGTCTCCGGCAAAGAAGATGCGCATCCGTTTTCGAATATCTTCTGGAGAGAATCCATTTTTCAAAAATATTTTTGCTAAGGAATCGAACCATGCAACTCCAAATGGTAGCGAGCCCCTGCAACCCGTGCATGCAATACCATGCGATGGGCATCTGGCATCACACCCACCTCTCGTTACTGGTCCCAGACACATCTCTCCCTTCTCCATCAGCACACAGGGATTTCCCTTTGCTCTGCATTCCTGGCAGACCGGATAATCTATAACCTCAGGCCATGAATTTATCAGAAAACATGCAAGAAAGTACTTTATCTCCCATTTTTCAGGTGGACAACCGGGAAGTATGTAATCTACATGGACATGCTTTGATAGTGATTCCGCCTTCCGTCCTGCAAATTTTATCGTTGCCGTTCCATACACATCTCTGTAGAGTTCCTCGTAACTTCTATCATCCCAGGCTTGAACTCCACCAAAGGAGGCGCATGTTCCCAGGGCGACAAGGAGATTTGATCTTTCCCTGATTTTCTTCAATTCAGCAAGATCCTTCTCTGTACTCACGGAACCTTCTACGAAGGCGATATCAACTTTACCATCAGCTTCCTTGGATGAGATCATGGGGAAATGCAGAATCTCGAAATTCTTGGATATCACGTCAAACTCTTCCAGAACAGCCAGTTGGAGTTGGCAGCCGTAGCAGGAAGTGAGGGCGTGAACCAGTATCTTCTTCATGCTCCTATCCTCCTAATCTTCGAGCAGACCGGGTGTAGAGATAATATCATAGTAATCGAAGACGGGTCCATCCTTGCATATATATTTCCAGGAGGTAGAGGTTCCCGCGACGCAGTGTCCGCATTTTCCGACACCGCATTTCATTCTTCTCTCAAGAGTAACGAAAATTCTTCTTGGGTCGTACCCCTCTTTCATCAACCTTTCGAACATCGATCTGTACATCCTGGGTGGTCCACATATCACGACAGCACATCTGGATGGTTCAACATTCACCTTATCAAGATGCTCGCTCGCCCTTCCTTTGAGTCCTTTCCATTCAGGGTCACGCGTGGTGGTCAGTATGATTTTCACATTTTCCGCCTCAGCAATATCCTTCATGGCTTCGAGTTCCTTTGCAAAGACCAGTTCGTTTCCATACTTAGCGGAATGTATCACGGTTATATTTCCAAACCTCCACCTGTTGTCCATGGCGTAGAGAAAAACAGACCTGAGGGGCGCCATGCCTATGCCGGCTGCCACGATGAGTAAATCAAGCCCTTCAAATTTCTCGACCGGGAAGCCGTTTCCGTAAGGTCCTCTTATGCCAACCATGTCTCCGGGTTTCAACTCGTGTATTCTTGCGGTTACTCTTCCAACTTTTCTTATACACAGTTCAAAGAACGCTCTTCTCGTTGGCGATGAGCATATAGATATTGGGACTTCTCCAAGACCTGGCAGTGAGAGCTGAACAAACTGACCGGGCTTGAAAGTCCATTTCTCAGCGATCTCTGGCTCGACAAACCTGAACAGGAATAGCTTATCCTTGCTTGTGAGATCATACACCCTCAGCAGCATGCATCTATGTGTGTTGTACACGTTTTCCATCCTCAATCTCACCCCTTATCTCCATAAGAACCTTTTTGAAATCTATACCCGCCGGACAGAAGTAGGTGCATCTTCCGCAACCAACGCAGTATGCTGTGGTTACAGGAGCGCAATAAGCATTTTTGCAGAGATATCTGTTTTTGAATCTCTCTATCTTGCTCTCCCTGAAGTTGTGTCCTCCTGCAACGAGACCATGACTCCAGTACTGGCAGGAATCCCATCTCCTGATTCTCACTCCTGTTTTTCCATCCAGTTCCGGTATATCTCTGACATCGTAGCATCTGCATGTGGGACATACCAGCGTGCATAATCCGCAACCAAGGCATTTTTCTGATTCTCTCTCCCAGATAGGGTGGTCGAGTTTCAGTTCCAGAATATATCGCATGTTATCCCAGTTTCCAGATGATGAAAAAGACATCTGCCTTTTTGCCTCGAATCTAACCATCTCCTCTATATCATCATGTGTGTAATCAGTAAACAGGTCCGTTTCAGCATCGACAATCTTGTGTCCCTTCACACTTCCCACTCTAACCATGTAACCATCCTTTACCTCGTGAAGAAAAAGGTCAAATCCCTTGTCTGCAAAATCTGTTCTTCTGATATTGCAGAAACAGTATTCATCTGGCATGCAGGATATACCTATGATGATGCCATGAGTTCTTCTCGTGGTGTAATAGATATCGGGCATATCATCCATGTAAATGGTATCGAGGATCCTCAGACCAACTATATCGCAGTGATGCACTCCAAAGATGGTAAAGTTACCATCCGGAATATCTGGCTCGTACATCTCCACTTTTTCCATATCATATCTGAACATAATTTCCTTGGGCGGGAAGAAGTACTTCTTTGGAGGGGTGAGGGTTCTTGTATAGTTAAAAACAACATCTCTGACATCATCTATCTCCCTAAAATCGACGCATTTCTCAGAAACTTTGACAGGTGCATAGAGAGGACCGTGCCCCTTTAATCTTTCCAGAAATTCATACACCTTTTCTTCCGGTAATTTGACGTACCTCATTCCGAGGGTATATCAGAGCATGGTATAAAAAACTCTCTACACCATTTGCTCTTTCCCATGACCTCCAATCGTTAACTTATAAAAATATTACCGATTCTGAGATTCGCAGAGAGGTTGTGAGATGTCAGAATCTGGAGAGACAAAGAGACCGTTTCCGCTGTTATCGATTACGATTATACTTGCAATAATAGCAGGTATAATCTCTGGTGGTTATCCGTGTTATACCAGCGAGATATCAACCGTTTCTCTATTTCTGGCTATGACCTTTTCTCTTGCATCAATTTCATTTAGGAGGATTATCTCGAGAGACAGCCTCAAAATCAGTGTATACTCGATTATCTTGAATTATGGAGTGTTGAGTGGACTGATACTGCTTATATCTCTACCTTTTGAGAACGGACTGAAATACGGGTTTGTAATGATGGCAGCTGTTCCCCCCGCTATTATGGTCATGCCACTCACCGACATACTGAAAGGCAGGGCGGAATACGCGCTGTTGTCAATCTCTCTGATATACATGCTTTCCATAATACTCACTCCGCTGATTGTTTATCTCCTGCTGGGTGAAAAGATTGACAGCACAAATCTTCTTTCCACTACATTCATTCTTATAGTTCTGCCCTTGCTTCTTTCAAGAGTTGTAAGGAGATTAAAGATATCAAAGAGAACATCTGAGATTGTGATAAACATATGCTTCTTCCTGCTGATTTTTGGGATAATTGGGAAGAATAGAGGCTTTCTGTTCTACAACCTGAATGATATACTTATGATCACTTTCTTGACCATTGTCAGAACCTTTGGTCCCGGCCTTGGAGTATTGAAAATAGGAAGAGCGATGAAAGTCTCCATGGATAAACTGATACCTCTCTCGCTATTTTCATCATTTAAGAATGATGGACTGGCGATACTGCTGTGCATCTCTCTCTTTCCACGGGAAATTGCTTACATAGCATCAATTCCCTGCATACTCGCGGTGATTATCGAGATGAGCTGGGCGGTTTATCTGGAGGCAACGTCGGTCAACATTGATAAGGAATAGAAAAAACTATAACGACCGTTTGTAATTTTACATCGGAGCGGGTGTGGTCTAGCGGTATGACGCTGGCTTCCCAAGCCAGTTGCCCGGGTTCGAATCCCGGCACCCGCATAAATATAAATCTGATTTGAGGATATCATGAACGACAGAGACATCAACAGATATATATGGTTTCCCTACGCTCCGTTTCATCTCTTGATCATTATACTCATCCTTCTCTTCCTTCCGCTGCCCTTTCTCATGCTGGCAGGCGGCGTGACCCTTGCTTTTACTCGCCTCGGTATTCCAGTTGCCATCGCCTATTTGCTGTTCTGGATATCATTTCTTGGAAGCTCTGTAAATCTGCCTTTAAAAAGATGGCAAACCGAAATCAGCGAAATCAGGGAGATAAATTTCTTTGGAATCAGATACAGAATACCTTTCTATGGGAGAGGAGAAACGGTGCTGGCGATAAACTTTGGAGGCGCCATTATACCAATCTGTGTATCCGCTTACGAGTTCCTCCGTTTATCTAGCGATGTGCAGTTGCTGATGAAAGCGGTTACAGCCATAATTATCCTTGCACTCATCTGTAAATTTCTATCCAGACCCGTGAGGGGACTCGGAATAGCCATTCCCGCCTTTATTCCACCTCTCTTTTCCGCTCTCGTCGCTCTGATAATAGCGAGAGAGAATCCCGTGGTTGTTGCGTATCTCGCGGGAACCCTCGGCACACTGATTGGAGCAGATCTGTTGAATCTCCACAAGATAAAAGAACTGGGCGCTCCAGTAGCGAGCATAGGTGGTGCGGGAACATTTGATGGCATATTTCTCTCTGGCATAATTGCGGTGTTGCTCGTGTAGGTTTTAACTTCTTATCTGCATTATCCCAAGACTCTGGATAAGAAAGTATTCTGAAATCGACGACACCCCAATATGTCCGATGGCGAAGAGGTGGAAAATCTCAACCGCGGGAAGTTTGTTCTGCCCACCCTCTTCCGCTTTTGATGAGCTTTATAAAAATTATCTATAAATCGACCCTGGTTGAATGGAGTACCGATTTATTCTTATCCGAATCAGAAACTGTAAGAGATTTAGAGCTTCCAGCGGGAAGTGTAAAAATTATGCTCGTTCCCTTTCCAATGCCCTCACTTTCAGCCCATATCCTGCCGCCGTGTCTTTCAACTATTTTCTTGCACACGGTGAGTCCAAGTCCGGATGTGCTCAAGTCATGTCTGGACTCATCGGCTTTGTAGAATTCCTCAAAAATTTTTTCTTTCTGATCTTCTGTGAGGCCGATTCCATTATCTTTAACTTCTACCATAACCTCTTCTCCCATCTTCTTTGCAAGGAATTCGATCCTTCCACCTCTTGGGGTGAATCTGGCTGAATTCGAAATCAAATTCGCGAATATTTCTTTTAGACCCGATTTATCCGCCTTGACGAAAATGGACTCATCGATTTTATTAAAAGTGTGTATATTCTTTTCTCTGATTAGGTGCTCGTTTTCCTTTAAAGTTTCTTCAACAATGTTTGAAAGGTTTATATTTTCAAACTTTGGTCTATAATCTGGCGCACTTAGTTGAATCAGACTAAGCGTATCGGTTACCAACTCCTTCATGTAAGTGGCGTTTCTCGAGATGACATCTAGGAGTTTTATCACCTCTTTATCCCTGACCTTTTCTTTTATTATGGGAAGCAAGGAAAGTATGGGGGTTAGAGGTGTTCTCAAATCATGGCCGAGATGTTTTATAAATTCGTCTCTTTGCTTAATCAATCTCCACACTTCCTCCGTTCTCTCCTTGACTTTTTCTTCCAGATTCTTATTGAGCTCTTCGAGCTCATCTTGATATTTTTTGATATCGGTTATATCTCTCGCTATCAGTATTTTGCCCATTGTCTCGCCTTTCTTATCCTTTATAGATTGAACCACGAGGTCGTAGTATTTTCCGTTTTTTCCATACATTTTTCTCTCTTCTTCAGCGTGCAGGAGCTTTAAAATATCCTCATCCAAGGGTATATCAACCGCCGATTTACCCACCACATCTCCTTTTGGCCTTGACAAAAATCTCTCCGCGGATTTATTCAAGTCCACCAATTTGAGTTTTTCATCGAATATCATGACCACATCTGCCAAGTTTTCGACTACCTTATCCCTGGCTATTGGAACGATCTCTATCAGTCTCAGCTTGTAGATGGCAACGAATGCAAAAAGTGAGGATATCGAAAAGGATACCGGGGTTAAATCGAACGGGCATATCCTGAATAGGTACACGAAGCTAAATACAATAGGTAGTATAGCTGCCACAGTAATGAATACAGACTTCCTCTTGTAGAGAGTAGAATAGCTTACGGCTTCCATCAATAAGATTCCACTTCCCGCAAGAACGAGAGAATAAGAATAAATGACAAAAACCCAAAACCAGGGTCCATACCTTGAGAAGGGTATGACGACCCCGTAAACTTTTATGAAAGTTGAGGAGGACCACACCAGATGATGAAAATCATCGGTGAGCCTGAGAAAAAGTGTTACGATGGGTATTATGTACAAAAGGTAAGGTTTTTGTTCTACAATTTTGATGGAGTTTCTTGTATACATTGAGGTAAATATAAACCATGAGGGAGGTAGAAGGGTCATACCGACATATGTGAGTTTTGAAAAGATTAATTTCAACTCAAGATTTGAAAAGACTATTTGCAAACCGTGCATAATGGACCATATTGCTACCGATATCAGCACGATTACAAAATACTTGCTCATCCTATCTTTTCTCTGAACCCACGCAAGAAAAGCTACCGATATAGAAAGAGAAAAAGCGACCAAAGTGAGCAAGAATAAAAGAAAGGCATCTATCGTCATATTTTGCTCTATCATCCCATCCCTCGCCAAATACTCTAATGGTGTGGGATTTATTAAGTTTTACTCGCGGTGGTGGTTTGAGATTATTTACAGCCGGTGAAGTTTGTGTATTTCTATCTTCATTATCCCAAAACGGGGACACACCTCAGTTTTTCTATTTTCTCTCTCACGTTGTACCGGAAAGGGAGAGCAATTTTTATTATCATGAAGAGTTATAATGTGAGATGTGAAAAAAAGAAAAGACAGGCAACTTTCTCTTACCGATAGGTTGTACATATTTGCTTCAAAGGTGCTCGGGAGCGAGGTGGGAAGAAAATTAAAGAAGTTTATAGAAAGTTCCCCAGTTTACGTCAGAGTCAGGGAAGAACTGAAAGATTTCAAAGAAAGAAGATTGAAAGAAAGGGTTCTGTCCAATCCTCTCCCACATCATGTGGCTATCATAATGGATGGAAACAGAAGGTACGCAAAAAATCTCGGTTTATCTGAAGAGGAGGCTTACATAAGAGGGAAAGAAAAAGTGGAGGATGTTCTGGAATGGTGCCTTGAGCTCGGAATAAAGATACTCACGGTCTATGCTTTCTCAACAGAAAATTTCAAGAGAAGCAAAAAAGAACTCGATATCCTCTTCAGACTGTTCAGACAGGCTATGGAGGATACCTGTCACGATGAAAGGATACATAAGAATGGGGTGAGGGTAAATGTTATGGGTAAACTTGAACTTTTGCCTAAGGATGTAAGAGATGCTGCCGAGAAATTGATGGAAAAAACCAAGAATTATAGAAATTATGTACTCAATATAGCGCTGGCATACGGCGGGCGGCAGGAGATAGTGGATGCAATAAGGGAGATAGCGAGAAAAGTCAGAGAGGGAAAAATCGATCCGGAGGATGTTGACGAAAGAACGGTTTCCTCACATCTCTACACCAAGGACGTGCCCGACCCGGACCTCATTCTGAGAACATCTGGGGAAGAAAGGATCTCAAATTTCTTGCTGTGGCAACTCGCTTATTCGGAGCTTTATTTTGCCGATGTCTACTGGCCGGCTTTCAAGAAGGAGGATTTTCTGAGAGCCATTCTAACTTACCAGCAGAGGAAAAGGAGATTCGGCAGGTAGGAGTTATATCTTCCCTTTTTCAACTTCCTCTGCTATCTCTTCAAGTTTCTCAAACTGGCGGTAGATTACGAAGTATATAACAGCTCCGGAGAAGATTAGAACGATGGAGAGAGATAACAATCCTTCAAAAATACTGGAGTCTCTTAACAGCAGAGAGGTTACCACAAGCGCAGAACCTGTGGCTAAGAGGAGTATGGAAGTTATGCGAGTCTTTTTTCCGTATTTTTTCATGCGCCCTGTGCCTTCCTTACAGTTTTGATAGCATCTTCCAGTCTGTTCTGGAGTTCGGAAAGTCTCTCTTTTATTCTTTCTTCCTGCCTTTCGAGCGTTGATTTTCTGAGTTCGTATGTCTCTTTATCCTCCTTGAGCTCCTCCAGAAGTTTATCTTTGTTTTCGACCTTTATGAGTAGAGAGCCGATACTCCTGTAAATCTCCCCCTTACCTTCGAGTTTTTCGACCTCTTCTATTGCATGCTCGAGTTCTTTCAGTCTTGCTTCAACCTGCTGTCTCTGCTGAACGATCATCTGTAACTGCGACCTCAACTGCTGCAATCTTGCCACCTGGTCTTGGAGCTGTTGAGGTATTTCTTCCGGCATGATGAGTAGATAGAAAAACACGGTTAAAAGGTTATTGGTACAGAGCCCATATACAGAAAAACTAAGCGTAAAGGAGTTTCCTAGTTATCGGGGAGAAATCAAAATCTTTAATCACTCTCATTTTGTTGAACATATATTTCCTTATGAGCGGGTCAAACGTTATGAGATTTCTCTCCTTGAGATATCTTATCTTTTCCATCTTTCTCTCCTTGTAGTCCTGATAGGTTGGATGTGCCGATATTATCACGCTCTC
>CAYSPA010000013.1:0-21511 GCA_964432835.1 uncultured Thermoplasmatales archaeon
GGTAAAAATATAAATATTTAAATCTGATATTTACTACAAACTGGAGGTGGAGGGATAGGTATAAAGCTGAAGCTGAGAAGAGAGAAGGAGGGGAATAGGGATAGCGGTGATATGACTGTCAGAGAGATTGACCTTGGAGATGGTACACGAAAGATGTTGAAATTTGAAAAAAGGGATGAAAATAAAGAAGGGCAGGAGACGAAAACGGAAGAGCCGGCGAAGACGGAGGATACCGGGAGGAAAGATGTTCCAGCCAAAGATGTCCCCACCAAGGAGCAGAAAGGAGAAACAACGCCAACTTCACCCCAGACCCAAGGGGCTCCCAATCCAACGATTCAATCGCCAATGATGGAGAAACAACTGGCAAAACTTGAAACCGAGATAGCCAAGAACAGGGAGATGATAGAGAACCTGGAAGAGAAAATTGAGACCATAAACAAGGACCTTGATGATCTCGTCAGTCTGTATGAGATAGTGTCAGAACAGATGAATCCATTTGTTGGTCTGTCGAAAGTTACAAAAAAGAGATTGGAAGTCTTGGAAAAGCTCACGGACGAGTTTGATAAGATAAAAAACAGACTCGAGGACCTCGAGCTTCTCGTGGGCAAGGTTCCGGCGGCCGGCGCCGTAAAGACGGGGGAAGACACGGAAACGAAGTACATGGAGGATATCGATAAGGTAATGGATGCGTCGATATCGGCACTGGCAATAGAGAATAAAATTGAGACATTTATCGATGAGTTTCTGGAGGAGATAAAAAATGGGTAAAAAGAATTTGACCAAGGAGTTTGAGTTGGGCAGCGAACTCTCGATACTCGTGGCTCAGGGTAAAATTACTCCAAAAATAGCGGAGAAAATAAAGGAAAAGGTGAAAGAGAAGGGCGTGAAACTCACAAAGGAGCAGCTTTACAAACTGGTTGATAAGATAAATTCTCTGCTGAAGAACTTGCCCTCGGGTGATACCTCACACGAGAAAAGCGTGACCACACACCTGGAGAGAAAAATGAAGAGGACGGAGGGAAAGACGATCTCCACACCGAGCACACCTTGTGATACTGGTGCGAGCAGAGGGCTTGAAAGCGTGGACAAATTCCTCAAGGACCTTGAGGAGCTCAACAGGAGAATAGACAGACTGGAAAAAATGCAGACAGAGTGGATGAAAAGCATTGACGAAAAGATAAGCATGTGGACGGGCAGGGAGGTGAACATCCCGGGAGAGAACGTGAAGGTTGAAAGCACAACGCTCGATCATCTTCCCAACGACCCCGAAGCCGTGTTCATCGTCATGAAGTGGTTGCAGTATCTTATAGATAGAGTGGGAAAGGATAACATATCAAACGTTCTGAACTACTACGTCGATATAGGCTGGATAAGCGATGATGTCAAATCGAGACTGCTCGAGTACTGCGAGGGTATAACCGAGGAGAGTAAGGAAAGAAAGAAACTCGTTGCCCAGGATCATATACAATCCTTCCTCTACATACAGAGATTAAAGGGAGTAAACATAGATGAGCACTTCATGGGAAAAATAGAGAGGGAACTCAACAAGATATCCAAATACATCGAGAATATATCCTTCCAGTAACATTAAACTGAAAAAGGGGAGATGAGGGGTGGGATTCTCCACATCGGCAGCCTTCGCCATACTTGGAGTATGCGTATTCGTGTGTTTAGACATACTCTCGAGTAGCTTTCTCCCATCCCTGTCTGAGCTCAATACCGCATATAGATGTATGGAAAGGAGAATGGTCGAGAGGTTAAATACGGATATCGACGTGATAAACATATCAAAAACCAGCGGAACAACGTATAACATCTCGATAAAGGTGAAAAACACGGGCAGCACAGAACTGGATGTCGGTGATTTCACCATCATAGTAAACGGGGCTATCGAGAGTTACAGTGCAGATAGGGAATACCTCTATCCCCTGGACATCGTAAACATAACCGTGACCAACCTCACGTATACGGGAACCATTAGGGTAAAGGTGGTTACCGGAAACGGAATCGAAGATTATGGGAGCTATACCGCGTAGGTGATGGGAATGGGATTTAGCCTGGCGGGGTCACATCTGATATTCTTCGTTGCGTCCGTAATCGTAGCCGGCGTCGTAGCCGGAGCTTTCACCGCGGTAACCTTGAATATCAGCGGTAGTCTGAACGAGAAGTGCAACAGGGTCAAGGAAAAACTTGATACCGATTTCGAAATCATAAATGACCCCGAGAAAATCCCGCTGAGCGGAAGTTATTATCTATTCTACATAAAGAATACGGGTAGGAGCAAAATAGAAACGACGAACGATACCTTTCAGGTTTTCATAGACGGTTATCTTCTGGGTAAGGGAAGCTATTATTTCTCACCAAACGTGGTATTTAGATCCGAGGTCACCACCCTCTACATAGCATCCACCGAGATATCCCCGGGCAATCACAGACTGAGAATCGTCGGTCCCGCCGGAGTTTATGATGAGTTTGTATTTAACGTGTGATGAGGTGAAATGATGCCCCAGTACAAATCAATAGTGCTGAAGAGGGGCGGGGAAGAGGATGGATTTGCTCAGAGATTTGGTCAGGCTATACCAGATGGTTCCCTTGTTCTGCTGGAGGGCGAGGAAGGTACGGGAAAGAGTATTTTTTGTCAGAGATTCTGCTTCAGTTTCTTAAAGAATGGTTACACCTGCTCATATATATCGACCCAGTATACGGTTAAAACCTTTCTCAGACAGGTTACCTCTGTGGGATATGATATGAAGGAATATCTGATGTCCGGCAAACTCTTTTTCATATCGACCGAAGTAACACTCGCTGAAACCCTGCCCAGAGAGACATTCTTCAGGTCTCTGATTACGGCAAAGAAGCTGTTCGAACCCGAAATTATTTTTATCGATTCCCTTTCCACGCTTCTCAAAGATAGCCTGACAAAGGAAAATCTGGTGGAACTTAAAAGCTTCTTCAACAGGTTGAAAGGATCTGGAAAAATTATATTCATAACCATAAATCCGAGGGAATGGGATGAGGAAATAAACCACGAGTTCAGGATGATTTCTGATATCCATTTTATGGTGACGAGGGAGACAAAACCGGGTCTTGGTATAGTTCACAACATATATCTCAAAAAATTCAACGGCGCCAGGCACAGGTATGAGCCGGTAACAACCTTCTCGGTTAGACCCGGGATAGGACTCACCATAGAGACGACTTCGGTCGCGTTCTGAGGCGATACGATGCTGATGGACGAAAAAGAGGTCGAAAAGATGATAAGGGAAAATCCCCACCTTGCCGAGTATCTCGAGAGTATAAAAGATAGGATGGAGATGCCGAAATTCTACAGTCAGGTTCCGAGAGATTTGAAGGGAGAGAAATATCCAAATCTCATCTATCCCACAAAGGGAACCATTTTCATTCACATCTACAGATTGCCGGGAATGGAAGAGATAGTGTACCATGCCATCGAGCCAACTCTGAGCGAGAGCGAGATGAAGAAGAGAGATATGATCATGGAAAGACTTTACGAGGAGGTGATAAAAAGGAAGGAATTTGGCACAAACGAAGAGATGAGAGAACTCATAAGAAAGATGATGGACAAGATAGTGGTGGTATCGAAAAGGGGATCCTCCACCGAAGAAGGTAAAAAGAGGGGACTCTTTGGAGGACTCACCAAGAGTAAGATAGTCCTCACACCGCTTGAGAGAGAAAAGATAGAATACGACATAACCAAAAACATCGTCGGCGGAGGGCCTTTGGAACCTTTTATGAAAGACCCGTACATAGAGGATGTTCACGTTATAACCGGTCAAAATGTCTATCTTGTGCATAAGGTCTTTGAGATGGTCAAGACCAACATATTCATAGATGAAAGATGGGCACCCACATTTTCGCAGGAGTTCAGCGAGAAAATAGGTAGTCCCGTGAGTGATGGTCAGCCCATCGCGGATGGTACGCTACCGGATGGTAGCAGAGTAAATATAATCCATAGCAAGGATGTCAGTTTAAAAGGTCCCACCATGACCATACGAAAGTTCAGTGAGACCCCGATAAGTGTGACCCAGCTCATAAAGTGGGGAACGATGAGCGCTGGTATAGCTGCATATCTCTGGCTTTGCCTACAGTATGGAAGAAGTGTATTCGTGTGTGGAGAAACCGCATCGGGAAAAACAACCACTACCAATGCGATAATTCCATTCATACCTCCGGAGAAAAAGATATACACTGCAGAGAATACTCCAGAAGTTCACGTTCCGCATCCCGTCTGGCAGCAGCTTCTGACAAGGTCAACCGGACCGAAAGAGAGTCACGTGGATCTGACAGACCTCCTGGATGCCGCTTTGAGATCGAGACCAGATTATATAATACCGGGTGAGGTGAGAGGCGTTGAGGCGAGAGTTGTATTTCAGGCGATGCAGACGGGACATCCCGTGATCACGACATTCCATGCCGGAAGTGTGACAAAGGTTATACAGAGGTTCACCGGTCATCCGATAAATATACCGAAGCCGTTCATGGACAACCTGGATGTTATTCTCATTCAGATGGCTGTGGAGAGAAAGGGAAAGAGAATAAGAAGGGTCTTATCGGTGGATGAAATAGAGGGATACAATAAAGAGGTTGACGCGATCATGTCAAGAAGAGCCTTTGAATGGAATCCCGTAGATGATACCCATCTGTTCAGGGCCAACAGAAATAGTTACATATTGGAGGAAAAGATAGCGAAAAATGCGGGTCTTGTGGACAGAATGCAGATATATGAGGAATTTGACCTCCGGAAGAAGATCCTTGAGAGGATGGTTGAGGAGGGAATAATGGATTACTATGAGGTTGTGAAGATAATATGGACGTATTATCGTGAAGGTGTTGGTGGACTACCTTTCTCGGTGTAATGGTGAGTATGTACGAGATGAGTAGGGAGGAAATTGAAGAACTCATTCAACAGAATCCCCACCTTGCCGAGTATCTCGAGAGTATAAAAGATAGAATGGAGATGCCGAAATTCCTTAAATCGCCACCCATGGAGCTGAGCGAGGAAAAGTTTCCGAACATTATCTATCCGACAAAGGGCTGCATCTTCGTACATATTTACAGATTACCGGGGATGGAAGAAATAGAGTATCATGCCATTGAGCCTTCACTGGGTGAGGAGGAAAAGAAGCTCAAAGACAAGGTGATGAAGCTCATGTTACGAGATATCGTCAGAAAGGATGTCCCAGAGGGAGATGAGGGACTCAGAAAGGTTCTCAAGGAGCTTCTGGATGAAATTATCGTCGCCACCGAGAGCGATGTCAAGATAAAATCTTCGAGGGGGATATCAAAGCTCCTCGGAAAGGGCGAGAACAAAATCTATGTAAAACCCCGCGAGAAAGAAAGATTGGAATATGAAATCATGAAGACGCTCGTCGGCGGAGGGCCTTTGGAACCTTTTATGAAAGACCCGTACATAGAGGATATCCACGTAATAACTGGAGAACACGTGCATCTTATCCACAAGATTTTTGGCATGATAAAGACGAATGTGATGATACCGAAAGATGAGGCTCCAAAATTCTCGAGAGCATTGAGTGAAAAAATGGGAAATCCCGTTAGCGAAGCAAAGCCGATATCAGATGGTGTACTTCCAGATGGTAGTAGAGCAAACATAATCTACAGTTCTGCCGTGAGTATCAAAGGACCGAGTATGAGTATAAGAAGATTTACAGAGGTTCCCATAAGCGTAACCCAGTTGATAAAGTGGAAGACCATATCCGCGGGGATTGCTGCATATTTCTGGATATGTCTCCAGTATGGTAGGAACATCATTCTGTGTGGAGAAACTGCATGCGGAAAAACCACAACGATGAACGCCTTCATCCCATTTATACCTCCGGAGAGGAAGATATATACGGCGGAGAACACCCCGGAGTTGAAGGTGCCTCACGAGGTATGGCAGAGGTTGCTCACGAAAACAACGGGGCCCGAAGAGAGCAGGGTTGATCTCTTTGACCTTCTGGTTGCCGCTCTGAGATCAAGACCAGATTATATAATACCCGGCGAAGTTAGAGGTGCGGAGGGTAACATAGTCTTCCAGGCAATGCAAACCGGACATCCCGTAATGACCACATTTCACGCAGGAAGTGTAACAAAGGTCATACAGAGATTTACCAGTGACCCAATAAATGTGCCAAAAACTTTCATGGACAATCTGGATGTGGTTCTGATTCAGTCTGCTGTTGAGAGAAGGGGCAAAAAGGTCAGGAGATGTATATCGGTGGATGAAATAGAGGGTTACAACAGAGAGGCGGATGGTATAATGGCGAGAAAGGCTTTCGAGTGGGACCCGCTTGAGGATGTTCACAGGTTCGTTGCATACAAGAACAGCTATATTCTCGAAGAGAAAATAGCCAGAAATGCAGGTTATGCGGATCCAACAGAGATATATGAAGAATTTGACCTCAGAAAAAGAATTCTCGAGAGGATGGTTGAGGAAGATATACTGGATTACTATGAGGTTGTCAAGATCATATGGACATATTACAGAGAGGGTGTGGATGCTCTTCCAATAAATGTTTAGGTTTTGGGCATGGCTGAAGAGAAAAAAGAGAAGAAAAAGTTGTTCAAAACAAGGAAAAAGAAGGAAAGGATAGAGAAAAACAGGTTCATAAAGGAGTTCAAAATAGCTTACAGAAATCTCGAAGACCCTGAAAAATTCTTTAAAAGGATATTGCTACCCTCTTTAGCTGGGGGTTTAATTCTTCTGTTTTTACCTTCTATGCTTGGAAGTCTTCTGCATATAGATCTCAATCCTATCGCATTTTCATCCATTGGAATCATCACAATAATTCTCGGTGTCTTGTACCCTTACATAAGCTGGAAGAATAGAGAGAACGAGATAAATGGAAAAATGCATTTTTTCATAACCCACCTGAGGGTGTTGGCAATATCTGACCTTTCTCTGAAGGATATAATCAATATAATAGGAGAGAAAAGAAAGGTCTACAAGAGTCTGGGAGATGAGATAAGGAAGATAAGTATCCTATCCACGCAGTGGAAGGTTCCCCTCGCAAGGGCTTTCAGATTCATATCAGATAGGACTCCAAGCAAGATGCTGAAAGATTTTCTGGACAGATTTTCTCAGAGTTTGGTCAGCGGAGTGAGCCATAGAGAATTTATAGAGCAGGAGCAGGGCGCCGTCCTCGAAGAGTACAAGACCATGTATGAGTCCGCAAATGAGAACCTGACGATACTCAACGAGGTATATATCAGCCTGCTCATATCGATCTCCTTTCTCCTCTCCTTCGGTCTGGTTTTACCAATGGTGGTCGGAACGGCGGATATGAACACCTTCGTCTATGGCTCCGCATTTATACTGATAGCGGTGGAGGGATTGTTACTCTATCTGTTGAAATCCATGATGCCAGCAGACGAGATATGGCCACAGACTGGGGAGAAGAGTGAAACGGAGAAGAAGATATACAGCCTCTTCTTCAAGTCGCTGATTGCGTGTATTGGTATAGGTATCTTTCTCCTCTACATGAGGAGTACAATGTCTCTGGATATTCTTCCAATGGAGATAATTGTATCCATTGCCCTCACTCCACTTATTATACCGGGTATCCGAACTTACATGGAGGAGCAGGATATAGCGAGAAGAGAAAGAAACTTTCTCGGTTTTTTACCCGCCCTTGGATCAATATCTGCCATGAGGGGAGGAAAGATAAACGAGTCTGTACAGTACCTTAGCGAGAAGGATTATGGAATACTCACGCCCCACATCAGAAATCTCTACAAGAGATTGAGAACAAGAATAGATGATGATGCCGCATGGGAATGGTTTGGTGTGGATACGTGTAGCAATTATATACAGAGGGCGAGCGAGATGTTCAGAGAGGCAACTTATGCGGCGGCAAATCCGAGGGAGGTTGCGAGAATGATAACCGAGAACATAAGAAAACTCAGGGATCTGAGATTGAAAAAGCTCTCCATAATCAAGACGACAGTGTCTCTCTTCCTGGGTATAACATTCGGTATAGCTTTCTCCGTCTATGTATCTCTGGTCATCGCCGAAAGGCTCAACGAGATATGGCTCGAAGCCAGTCAGCCACTTGAGAATTTACAGCAAATAGACATCGGCGCCATCCTGAATACGGTGCCACCGCAAACATTTTCAAACATGTACATCCTTATATTTCTTGTTCTAATTGTGCACTCCCTTATACTTGCCCTTACCATCAGAACGCTAAGGGGCAGTCACATAATGATAACCCCGCTCTACTTTGTTCCGATGGTATGGATATCGAGCTTGACGGGATTTGTGGTAAAAACAGTCATAGGGAGCTATATCTAAGGTTGCAGGTCAACCACCCTATCAATCAGCACCGAGGGGACTGTGAAGCCGATTACCCCGCTTATTCCATACTCTGGAGTTACCCTCCCCCACACCTCTGTTCTGGGGGATAAACCGGAGAAACATTTTGTCGTATTTACCATCAATACAACTATATCCCTTTCATTGATAACGGGACTGGATGCTGTACACGAGTTATCCCTGTCACGGACAACCACTATTCCAAACGAGGAGGATGTCAGATTGCTTGAATTGAGCGTGTGAAAGAGACCGTTACTCGATACGGAATCGCTGAACATGTTGCTATCATATTTCAGCATGACTTCGTTACTTGAATCTGAGAGAAATATAACCGTGTGAGAAAGATCTATTCCCTCAGATGCAACCACCGGGGAGACATAGAGAGCAAGTTGGTCTATCTTGGAATTAACAACGTATCCCGATATCTGCCTGACCTCTATTCCCGTAGAAATATCCCTTATTGTTTCTCTTCCCGTTCTGTTTGCCTTGCTCTGCAGATCGCTCATGGTCTGAATTATTACAGAGGCGGATATGCCCGCAACTAAAATCATCGCTATGAATATTATCATCGTTCCTATACCCATGGAGCCGTAGTTGTTACTCAATTTTGCATCTGCACCTCCCGCAATTTGGTTATACCTTTGCTTATGAGCAGGAAAGAGGGGAAACGGATTAAAAAATTGAAATGGGGAGAGATTTTGTTTTAATCAGAGGTGTAATTTTACTGTAGCTGGTACACGTCGTAGACGTAGGTTGCGGGTGTTGTGAATGATATTATTCCAGGTGCGCCCTGCTCCGGCATTATTGTACCCCATACGTATGTTCTCGGTGAAAGCCCTCCAAAGGCGGCGGTGGCATTAATAGTGAGTGCAACCTTGTCTCCCTTGTTTATAACGGGTGTTGAACTCGTACACGAGCCATCTTCGTCCTCGAGCACGATCACGCCGAACTTGTCCGCATTCAATGAGAAAGCGCTCGTGTTGAACAGACCTGTTGCCGCTGGCGATGTTTGGAAGTTTGCGGTATCAAGAGACATTATGCATTTTATCGTTGAGTTTGATAACTGTATTATGGCGGTGTTCAGGTCTATTGGCCCCGATCCAGCTCTCGGGGTAACTATGATCGCCATCTTGTCTATTGTGGTTCCACTAACGTGTCCCTCCACGGCGTAGACCTTAAGACCCGTTGAAACCTCACCTATTGTTTCCTGACCGGTTGTCATGGCCTGCCTCTGTAGTTTCGAACTGGTCTGGATCAGGACACTTGCGGCAATTCCCGCAACCAAGACCATCGCTATGAAAACGATCATCGCTCCTATACCTATAGCCCCGACTTTCGCTCTCTTACCTACCTTCGGTTTTATCATCTCTCATTCACCCCTCCTAGCTTGAGTAACAAAAAAGATGGTATTTTTAAATACTTTTTCTTCAGGTGGTTATTCAGGTGCATGTGCATGTATACTTCTCTGGTTGCGCTCATCATGAAGGAAAGGTTGATTTCTTTCATCACGGCATAGATTTGTTATTTTTCATGAACATTTGGACGGCCTCTTTTCCAAAATCTGTTAATCTGTAAAGTTTCATATCCCCTCCCGCATCGATTTCCTCGACGATGTTCAGGTTAACGAGAGACTCTTCCCTTCGGTATCTGGTTCCCATCCCCCGGAGGGCGCCTATAACGTTGGTTGGTGTCGCATGTATATTGTAAGCTATCTCGGATATGTAGCTTGCGTTTGGATTTATTTTGAAAAGGTATTCCGCAACTCTCCATCTCACATTACTTCTTCTGAATGCTCTCGTTATTAACGCTTTTTTGCTAACTTCCAGTTCCTTACCCTCCAATCTGTCCCCTCCTCCAATCCAGCAACTCTTTTCTGTTTAATAAAACATTCGCTGCGTGGATTATTATCTCGAAACTCGATACACAAAAATGTTTTTAGATGATGCGTTTCTTTTGGGAATGAAATGGATGCCGAAGAATTCCTTAAAAGATTGGAGGAAGGGGAGAGGTTTTTCATAGATATTAGATTTCCCAGAGGCACAGACCTAAGAGGACTTGTAGCAAGAATAAACGAAGTCGTCATGTCATCTGTAAAGGAGCGCAATCTCCTCGTATTCGATGGTTGTTATTTTCAAAATCTTTCAGCCGATGGTTTATATCTGAAAAACCTCAACCAGATGTGGTATAATGAGAAAAAACTATACTTTCTCGATTGCTCTCTCAAGAAATCCGTTTTCGCGGGAGCAAACCTGAAGAATTCGGTTTTCACAAATTCTGACCTCTCTCACTCCAATCTTGATGATGCTGATCTTGAAAATGCAGAGATGGAAAAGGCAGACCTAACGAAAACGAAGATGAGAAGAGCGAATCTATCGGGCGCCAACTTTGTTGGATCAAATCTCGAGAATGCCGATTTGAGCGAATCCACACTACATTCAACGATTTTTGCAAACAGCAATCTACATGGAGCCAATCTCTCCGGATGTGAAATATTCGAAACCGACTTCAGAAACAGCGATCTGAGTGAAACAAATCTTGAGTGCGTCTGCGGTAGCGGAAATTTCACCGATGCTCTCATAGATAAAGCAAACATGGAAAAGATGGATATATCTCATTCTATCTTTGAGAGAAGTAGTCTCAGAAAGTGTATAATGAGAGAGTCGATCTTTTGCAAGATGGATTTTTCAGATGCGAATCTTGAGGGAGCTCTCTTACAACGGTGCTATCTGAAGCACGTATCATTTGAAGGAGCTAAGCTCAGAGGAGTTGATTTCTCTGAAAGTGAAATGGAATTCGTGGATTTCACCGGGGCAGATCTAACGAATGTCAGTTTTGAGGATGCAAAACTCCATGCCTGTGTATTTAGCTGTGCACCGGAGAGTTTAAGTTCGGCAGATGGTATAGAAAAATGTCTGTTTCTGAGTTGGGAGTCCTGACCTACAGTATCTTGAAAACGCTCACGACATCTGTCTGCTTTTCGCTTTGACTATAACCCAAAACTTTTATGGTGTGTATACCGAATTTTCTCTCATCCCAGAACCACGAGAAGGGATAGGTGTCATCGGTGTATTTGAGATCATTATCTATGTAAAATTCCACCTTGCTTGTATCTTTTGATGCTTCCACCGTTATTGTTACTCCACCTACCACAACTGTACCATGTAGGGGCAGTATCTTTCTGTCAAAGATGTATAAGCCATTTCTTGGTCTGGTAATGCTCACGCCACTGCCGGATTTCTTTATAACCAGAAAACATGCATCCTTCGATTTGATCTGGAGATCGACATCAATTACCTTGCCCTGATATATGCCTATAGAATGCACGCCATCTTCATCCATCAGCGATAGCTCATAACACTCTGGTAACCATCTGCACTCGCTGAAATCGATCTGTTTTATGCTCTGCGCTGTCTCTCCCCAGTTGGTGACAGGTATGTATATTGTGTCATTCCACAGAAAAGCTCCAGCCAAAACTGCGGGTATATCGGTATCGTGTCCGTTGAAGATTATTCTCTCCGTCCCGATTCCCACAAGCTTTGGCGGGCGCAGGTATCTGCCGAAAGTCAGTGGTTCTTTCCCTATCCGGTAGATTTTCACGATCTTTCCGAAGTACTCCATCTCTTTAACCCATTCATCGTCCATCTCGCCATTTTTCCACTTCGTGAAGGTATAAGACATACCGCTGGTTGCGGGAAAGAGGGGCTTGTTTCCATTAACAAAGGTGTATGCGGTGTAGAACCCAAACTGCTCTGGGCTGGAGAAGCCGTTGAGTCCTTTATTCTTATTTCTGATACCACCCGCCATCATCACATAGTCATGATAAATGTAAGTGATGAGAGGAATCGGTATGCCCAGACCGGTAAACTCATATAAGTTTCCATCCGCCAGGTTGAACCACTCATTTAGAAATGCATCAAATACGCCCATTTCTATCTCGCATTCTCCTTCATCACATATGAAGTGATTTGGATCATTTATCCTGCCGGCATCCCTGTACCTGCGGGCCATCTCTCTGTAACCCAGTCCATAGTAGTTTCCTCCTCCCTCGTGGCTCATGCTCTTTTTGAAGTCAAGCCTCATCTGTGGCACGTGATCCCAGTATATACCATCTACGAGGCAGTATTCCTGAGCCTCTGGTACCAGAGATGCAAGGCTGTTCTGCCACCAGTCTGTGGATGGATCCATGCATGCATAGTATGGTCTGAACCTTGAGTAAACTTTTCCAAGTGGATTGTACATGGCATAAGGTTGTGCTTCACTCCAGTTCCATGGACTTTCCGGATCGAGCGGATTATTCCTATCAAAAACCATGTCTCCCATGTACACATTTATCACAAAATTCTTGGCTTTCAGCGTGGATACGAAATCTTTGAGCCTCGGCTGCGGCGGAAAGTAATCTGGAGTGCCCTTTTCACTCATGACATCAAGATATTTTGACCATCCTCTGAGGTGCGCACAATACGTGGGAGGAACACCATTTACGGAGGAGATGTTATCAAAGAATTCCTTCATGGCTAGAAGGTTTTCCAGATTCTCGTCATATAGTATGGGGGTATCAAGTGCAAGCCGGTATGCGACGCCGATGGATATATCGATATTGTAGGCAGTTTCCGATAGATCTTCCCAGGTGTATAGAGGTCCTTTGCTGCACCACACCTGCTTTATTGCCCATTCTCTATATATCTCAGCCGCATCCATCCAATCTCCATGGAATACACCAACTACCGCATCGTACGGACTCTTATAATCCTCGCTCGGTGTCAGCATTCTCTCCGGGAACTGTCTTAAACTGTAAGTTAATGTATCGCAATTATCACCATCAAATAGAAATCTCTTGGAGTGCATTTTTCCGTCGTATGCAGCTAAATATATTCCATCGCCATTCTTATCATAAAGTGCCGAGAATTGAACGCTGTAAGATCCTGGATAGGTTCCTTTGAAATCAGCAGCTGCCTCATCTCTGGAAGCCATAACCTCTTCGAAAGGTGACACACTCCAGTGCATCTTATCTATCGGATCACTAACCAGTACTCCCGCATGTCGAGGTATAACCAGATAATCATCGTATTTGTTACCACCAATGGGTTTAATCTTCAGATATGGAAACTCAACGTACCATATGGCATATCTATCGTTGTTATTTTCAATGTCTATGCTCCAGTAGCTGAGGAAAGAATCTTTTGGTAATTTTATTTCGACATTCACGCGAGATTTAAATTGGGACATATTCCACTGAAGATGGAGAATATTTACGTCTTCTTTCTCATCTATTGTATATTCCTTCTCAGTGGAAACGTCGAGGGGAGTAACCGTAACAAATACGCTTTCATCCATCGTTGAGGCATTGGTATCTACAGCTGTAATTCTCCACAATGGACTACCAGAGAAGCTGTATCTCTCTCCCGTCTGTTTATCAAATATTTCTTCAAGCGTGAAAGAGTCTGAAAATTCGATGCGCACAAAATTATTTTCCAGCACTATTCCAGATTCTCCATATGAGGAAAAGTTGTATCCCAAACCCGATACCATCAAGAGAAGGGCAACCACCAGAGACATCAATGTCTCTGCCACCCGCTTCATGGTAAAATATAACGATTTTTGCTTTATATATCGTTTTTCCAAAATTGTGCCCAAAATCGACCTTCGCGTCGCCTTCTCACAAGAAACAAAAGATCTTCATCGAAAACGATTAAGAGGGGGATTTCTTTTGTTATATGGGGGTTAAAATGATAATAGCTCAGCTATCTATAACTCCGATTGGGGTTGGAACAAGCGTGAGTGATTACGTCAGAGTTGCTCTGGAAGAGATCAAAAGAAGTGGCGTAAAGTATGAGTTAAATGCCATGGCTACAGTTATCGAGGTTGAGAGTCTTGATAAACTGTTCGGGGTTGCAAAGAGGGTACACGAAGCCGTGATCAAAAAAGGTGCCAGGAGAGTCATAACCGAGATTAAAATAGACGATAGAAGGGACAAGGATGCAAGCATAGAATCGAAGATCAAGGCAGTTGAGAAATAAAAAGAGTTATAATCCCCTTTTCCATACACTCAAGCGGCTATGGGAGAAGAACCTTCTCTGATAGAAATATGTTTTCACGGTAGAGGCGGACAGGGCGCCGTTACTGCAGCAAACCTTCTTGTCAACGCCGCTCTGAGAGATGGCAACAAAGGTGTGCAGGCATTCCCTTTTTTTGGTGCAGAGAGAAGAGGTGCTCCAGTAAGAGCTTTTGCGAGGATATCCGATGAGGATATAAATTTGAGGAGCGAGATCTATAATCCAGATATAGTTGTTGTTCTCGATGAAGGCATAATGAAAACTACAGATGTTCTGAAAGGTTTGAAAGAAGGAGGGTGCATTGTAATAAACTCTCCAAAAAAGCCAGATGATTTTCCTTTCTCTGATAAATACGCGGTCGCAACAGTTGATGCTACGAGTATAGCAATAAGAAACGAACTTCTCGTTGGTGGCATTCCCGTAGTAAATGCCCCCATCCTCGGCGCCATTCCGAAAGTTCTTGATAGAGTCACTCTTGAATCAATAAGGGATGCAATAATGGAAAGATGGCCCGGTGAACTGGGAAAGAAAAATGCAAAGGCAGCCGAAGAAGCATATAACGAGACAGAGGTGAAGAGATGAAAAAATATGATGTCGTTACCACCCTCTCGTATCCTAAAACAGGTGCGATGGGAAAAACGGGAACATGGAGAATTTTCAGACCGATTCTCAACAAAGATAAATGCGTGAAGTGTCTCAGATGTTGGATATTCTGTCCAGAAGGTGCAATAATTAGGAAGGATGATGACAGCGTCGAGATAGACTATAACTATTGCAAGGGCTGTGGAATATGTGCCAGAGAATGTAAGGTAAAAGCAATCACTATGGAGAGGGAGGAATAGTATGAAAGTGGTTGTTGATACCGGCAATCATATCGCCGCTCTTGCCGCAAAATTAGCAAAGCCCGATGTGGTTGCAGCATATCCAATAACTCCTCAGACAACTATCGTTGAGAAGATCGCAGAATATGTAGCAAAGGGTGAATTCTCTGGAGATTATGTATGTGTTGAAAGTGAGCACTCGGCAATGAGTGCATGTATAGGAGCAAGCGCCGCAGGAGCCAGAACGTTTACAGCTACATCGGCACATGGTCTTTTACTGATGCATGAAATGCTACATTGGGCTGCTTTGGCGAGATTGCCAATCGTTATGGTAAATGTGAACAGGGCAGTAGGTCCGGGATGGAACATATGGAGCGACCAGAACGATTCCATGGCTCAGAGAGACACCGGCTGGATACAGATATACTGCTCAAGTAATCAGGAGATATTTGACTCTATTATCCAGGCGTTCAAACTGGCAGAGCACAAAGATGTGCAGCTCCCTGTTATGGTGTGTTACGATGGTTTCATCCTTTCTCATACATCCATGCCTGTAAAAGTCCCCGAACAGAAAGAGATAGATGACTTTCTGCCAAAGAGGGAGCCGAAATGGGTTCTCGATCCAGAGAACCCAGTTACCCATGGAAACATAATCATGCCGAAGGATTATCCTTCTATAAGAAAAGCAATGCAGGATGCCCAAGAGAATGCAAAGAAACTCATACCCGATATAGCGAGGGAATGGAGGGAGAGGTTTGGAACCTATCATGGAGAGTTGATAGAGAGATACATGTGCGATGATGCGGAGTATATACTTCTTACATACGCCGCTCTCGGTGCGGAGAGCAAGATCGCGATAAATGAATTGAGAAAAGAAGGAAAGAAGGTCGGTCTTGCAAGAATCAGATTCTTCAGACCGTTTCCAACCGAAGATATCCTTGATCTCGCGAAGAATTCAGATTTAATAGTGCTGGACAGAAGCATATCCATAGGCATGGAAGGGGCACTCTTTACCGAGGTAAAATCCTCCCTCTATGGAAAGAGCGATGCAAAGGTATTTGGCTATATCGCTGGACTTGGTGGCAAGGATGTGACTTATAAGGATATAGAGAAGATGGTAAACCATGCTATCGATGGGAAGTACAGAGAGGTTGTGTGGTATGATATGGGGGGATGTTGAATATGGCTCTGAAAGATCTTCCAAGAGAAGAATACCTTCTTCCCGGTAGCGCTGCATGTCCCGGATGCCCCGCGACAATTGGATTGAGAACGGTTCTCAAAGCCCTGGGCAAAAAAACTATACTGGTTGTTCCCGCATGCTGTACCGCAGTTATCGAGAGCTGGTACCCTAACAGCTCCTTCAACGTGCCTCTCCTGAATATAGCATTCGAAGCCTCGGGCGCAGCAGCGAGCGGAATAGTTTCAGCTCTCAAGCAGAAGGGAAGAGATGATATCAATGTGGTTGTCTGGGCTGGAGATGGAGGAACCTATGACATAGGCATACAGGCGATGTCGGGGGCATTCGAGAGGGGAACGGACTTCATTTACATCTGTTACAACAACCAGATATACTCAAATACCGGCATCCAGAGAAGTGGTGCCACACCGTATGGAGCATGGACCACAACGACGGTTAGTGGGAAGGGAGAGTTTCCGAAAGATATGGGAGCGATAGTGAGGGCTCATCGCATACCATATGTGGCTACAGCCTGCATATCGTATCCCGAGGATCTCTACAACAAGGTGAGGAAGGCAAAGGAAATCAGAGGGTCAAAATATATAGAGGTTCTTACCCCGTGCCCTCCGGGATGGAGATTCCCGATGGATAGGACCGTTGAGATGGGGAGATTAGCTGTAGAAACGGGAGTATGGCCTTTGTATGAATATGAGAACGAAGAAATGACCTTCAATGGTATAAGCAGAGCGATCTTCGAAGGTAAATACAAGAGAAAACCCGTTGAGGACTGGCTTAAACTTCAGGGCAGGTTCTCGCACCTGTTCAAGCCAAAGAGAGACGAAGAGAGGATAAAGAGATTCGAAAAGTTTGTTGACGACATGTGGGAGAGATTTAGGAAAGAGTTTGGCTAGATGCTCGCCAGTTTCTGCTTGAGTCTGCTTATAACATCCACAGGCGTTGGGTCTTCTTCGTTGAGTATCGCCAGATAACAGCTAACGAAATCTCCCACATACATCAGCGAGAGTTGTCTGGCGAGAAGGTTTTCACCTTTAGAATTTACCTCCACCACCGTGGCGCCGGCGCTCTCAAAGATTTCCCTCATGAAGCTGTATCTCTCTTTTATCCTTACAGGTTCGCGAGAGTCTCTAAGCAATATGCACGTTGATTTCTCCGTAAGGTCACATCTTCTGCTCCATCCAACGATATCGTTATGATTGCACTCCGGTACCCCATCATATCTCGCTATCATTTTGCTGTTTTCGTTTATCTGGGTTCTCCACCTTCTTGCAATCGGGATGAAATATCTCCATCCGTAGATGTGGACGAGCGTGTCCTTTGATTTGAGTGCTATGTTTTTCGCCTGGTTGTTTTCGGAAGGAGTTTCCTTTCTGTTTTCCTCTCTTATACCTCTGCACACGTCTAAGGTTTCGGATATCTCGTCATCCACGTTGCCGATTACTTCGATTTTTTCCAGTACCTTTATGGATGGAAACAGGAGAAACGGCGTGGCAGCTCTGGGCTGGTATCCCGGGGGTATCTTGATGTGAGGGATGTTTTTTTCTCTGCTCTCTTCTTCCAGTTTACCTCCTGAAGATATTGCCACACAGGGTATGTTTCTTTCTAAGGCCTCTCTGAAAGAATAGAGAGTTTCCTCTGTGTTTCCAGAGTAACTGAGGAATATGGCAAAGGTCTTTTCGTCGGCCCATTTTGGAAGATTGTAATCTCTATTAACATGTACCGGAATATCGGCTCTGTCTCTCAGCCATTCTCTGATAATGTCTCCAGATATCGCGGAGCCTCCCATCCCAGAAATGAGTATGTTTTCTATCTCTCCCGCCTCTACTTCGATATCTCTGCATATCTCCAACGCTTGTTCTATCTGCTCGGGAAGTTTTGATATTGTGTCAAGCATTCCCGACCTGTCAATTCTGGATACATATTCCAAGTCATCGAGCATACCAGCGGAACTTCTTCTCAGCATTATATAGATTGCGATTCAGGGCTCTATCACCACCTTTATCGACTCCTTTCCGCTTGATACAAGGTCAAAACCTTTCTGGATATCATCGAGTTTGAATCTGTGGGTTATTAAATCCCTTACCTCGATTTCTCTGTTCTTTAATATCTCTATGGATTCTCTTATGTCTCTGGGGGCACCTGCATAGGTTGAGACAATCCGTATCTGTCTGTTCCATATATCAAATATATTTACGGGAACGTTGTGTTTTGGGTCAAGGGGAGCGAACAGAAGAAGGGTTCCTCCAGGATTCACGCATTTTAGCGCGGTATCAAAAGCAGAGAGTACCCCCGCTGAGAGAATCACCTTATCGGCAAGATATCCATCGTTTATTTCTCTTATACTCTTCTCAACATCGTCTTCAGCATGAATCGCCAGGTCGGCGCCGCACTCCATAGCTTTTTTCAATTTGAAATCGTTAACATCTATCGCCACTATCTTCTTGGCACCCCAGGCTCTCGCCAGTTTTATCTGCAACAAACCCGTCATTCCGCTTCCCACGATAACGACGGTGTCATTTGGCTTCACCTCTGCGATTCTGAATCCTCTGACCACGCACGCGAGGGGCTCTATGAATACACCCTCCTCATAGGAAATCTCGTCAGGCAGAAGGAAGGTTCCTATCTTCACGTTTATCTCCGGTATCCTTACATATTCGGAAAATCCTCCGGGGTCGTAGTTTGTCGAGTGAAGGGTTTTGCAGAGAGTATGGTTCCCTTCCAAACAATATTTGCATTTGTTGCAGGGAACATGATGAGAGACGAAGACCCTGTCCCCAACCTTGAACTCCTCGATTTCTTTACCCGTTTCCACGATTTCTCCCGTCATTTCATGACCGAGTACTCTCGGGGCTTTCTTTACCCTGTACCATTCCATCACATCGCTTCCACATATCCCGCATGCCTTAACCTTTACGAGGAGCTCTCTGTCCCCTATCTCCGGAATCGGCCTCTTCTCCACCCTGACGTCTTTGTTGTTATAGTATACAGCTACCTTCATCAGTTTCATGGATTTATTCGCTCCTCACCTCTACGAGAGGCTCTTCCTCGAAGATTCGATACGCCTCATCAGGTGTTGCCCCCTCATGAACTATCGCCCTCACCGCCTTTATCATTCCAACCGGGTTTGAGGACTGGAATATGTTCCTTCCCATGTCGACGCCGGCGGCGCCCGCTTCTATAGCTTTGTATGTCATCTCGAGGGCATCCTTCTCAGGTATCTTCTTTCCACCCGCTATGACTATTGGAACTGGACAGGTTTCAACGACTCTCTCGAAGTTCTCACAGTAGTATGTTTTTACTATATGAGCACCGAATTCGGCAGCCATTCTTGAGGCGAGGCTCAGATACTTCGCGTCTTTGTTCATGTCTCTTCCCACAGCAGTTACCGCTACAACTGGTATGCCGTATTCCTCGGCTTCATCCACAACCTTGGCAAGACCGAGTAAGGTATCTCTCTCAAAATCGGAGCCCACCATTATGGAAAATGCAACCCCGGCAACGTTCAGCCTGATCGCGTCCTTCATTGATGTTATTATACCCTCGTGGAGAAGTTCCTTTCCAACTATGCTCGTTCCTCCCGATATCCTGAGAACGATCGGTATGTCGTTCTCGGGTGGTATGTATCTCCTGAGAGCGCCTCTCGTCAGCATCAGAGTATCGGCATAAGGAAGGAGAGGCAGAACCGTTTTTCCCAGGTTTTCGAGACCGGTCGTTGGTCCCATGAAGTAGCCATGGTCAACGGCCAGCATGACGGTTCTGTTATCACTCGGCTTTATTATCCTGGACAATCTGTTTTTCATTCCCCAATCCATAACTATCCCCAAAACCGATATTTCTCCTCTTTATAAAAGGTTTATTACGCGATAGATGTTTGCAACATCATGGACGTCATCTTTGTCTCAAGGGAAAAAATCAGAAACCCTCTCATCGCTGAAATAATCGGGATCGGAAAGAAGATCGGAAAGAAAGGCACCATAAGCGCAAGATTTGGAAACAGGATTCTTATAACAGCGAATCATGACCTTGGGGAATTGAAAGAGAGTGATTTTGTAGAGGTTGTGGATTACAATATACTGTCTGATATCGCCATCGTAATCGGTCCAAAGGAACCATCTGCTGTATTGCCGCTACACTGGATGATATACAGGTTGCCGGATATCAACGTGATTATCCATCTTCATAATGTGATTGTAGAGAGAATAGACATGAAACAGAGCATGGAAGTATTGAAGAAACTCAGAGATAGAAAAGAAGTGAGTGACGATAGATTTGGAAGGATAATCGTTGGTTTAAGTATAGATGAGATAGGAGTCTGAATTTCACTAAAATTTAAAAGTGAAAAAGATATCATAGTTGTTAGGTAGGGCTCGTAGTCTAGGGGTTATGACGTCGCCTTGACGAGGCGGAGGTCGAGGGTTCAAATCCCTCCGAGCCCACTTCTATAGTGTAACCACACGATTTGCATTCGAGAAAAATCTTTCTTCTGGGAATTAAACCGTCGGTAGACCATGGAGCTTTTATTACAAGGATAAAATCCTCACATCCGCATCTTGGGCATTTTCTTTTCCCTTCCATTACTCCGCGAGGATGGATATTCCTGCAAGGTTAAAGTTTTTGTGCGGAAGGAGGGATTTATCCGAATTGTACCACAAAACAGATTTTTCAAGATCCAACCACAATCTTAATATTCAAAGGAACTTATTGTTGTTTCATGACGAAGTCTGTCATGATAGTGGACGAGGAGAACGAGTTTTCAACAAAGATAGTCTCCCTCTTGAAAGATTTTGGGGTTAAAGTGAAATCGGTGAAAACGAGTAAAGAAGCTCTGGAAATGCTGGAAAAAGAGGAATCCATATACGCCGTTCTTCTGCACACGAGATTGCCCGATGGTAAGGAAGTATTTGTTCCTTTCATAAGGAAAGAGGATGAAACCCTGTCTCTCGGTGTTGAGATAACAAAGGACTGCAAAGAAGAGGATATAAAGGAGATGATTAGCAGGATCGTCAATGTATAAGCTCATTCGATGACTATCTCTCTTTCCGAGGATATTTCCACATTGTGCGCGCTGTCATAGACCACAACCCAGTATGTGATTCTACCATTTATC
>CAYSPA010000014.1:0-21074 GCA_964432835.1 uncultured Thermoplasmatales archaeon
GCAGAGGATGTACCCATCTTTTATGATGACTCTCTCAAGGAGCTCCTCGGTTTGAGCGGAAAAGAAAAGATAAGACTATCCGGTATAAAGTTCAGCATCGAGAACATGGCGGGAAACGAAAACAAAAGCGAAATCATAGACGTCCAGGTTGACACCACTCCACCCAACTCGTGGATAACTACCAGGGTGGAAGAGATAGGTTTCAAACATAGTAAACCCGTCGAGATAACCGCGAACGCATCGGATGACCTCTCGAATATCAGGAAGGTAACCCTGTATTACAGAATATCAAAGGACAATGAGAGTTTCTCCGAACCGGTAAAATATGGAACCGCAACCTCGTATCCATGGAAGTGGATATTCGACCCGGATGAAAGCGGATATTTCAAACTTTTCACGATAGCCGAAGATAATGCCGGTAATAAGGAAAGCATGAAGGAGGGTGAACTCCTCTTACTCATAGACATGAACAAACCCGGCAAACCGCGGTTCGGCGCCGGCGTGCACTGGCTGAACAACAGCAGGATAGATTTTGTTTCCTTCTCGGATGATTTCAGCATATACGGCATAGAGTACAAGATAGGAGAGGATTACTTCAAGTGGAGAACCATAGCGGAGGACGTCGATTCGACCAATTATACGGAAGCGTGGTACATAAATGAAAACGACTGGAACCAGATGGAGGATGGTAAAACATATCCCGTATACTTCAGGGTGGAGGATATTGTCGGAAATGTGTACCAGACGGAAAGTTACGCCGATGCGCTGATTATAGGTAAGGATGTGACACCACCAAAACCTTTCATAAGCCCCATAAGAGTGTGGCAGTGGAAACTTCCCGTTGAGATTTCGTGCTACATACCGGGGAACGGGAGCGATATAACAGAGGTTAAAATCATGTACAGATACTCCTCCGATAACAGAACGTGGAGCGAATGGAAGGAGCTTGAATCAGAGGTTTTCTCGGGATGGTTCAACCTTTCCTTTGATCCGGAGGAGGGCGATGGTTATTATGAGATAAAAATAGAGGCGCGGGACGCCGCCGGAAACCATGGAATATCGAACATCGTAACGTTTGGCGTAACCAGATTTCCGGCGATCGAAACGATCGTCATGCTGTCCCTGTTCACCATGCTGATCCTGGTATCGGCACTATTCATAAGGAGATGGGACTAACCTATATAACTTAGGTCTTCCTTTCCTCTCTTTAAACCTTCCTCGAGACTCCTCAACTGCTGGGCTATGGCTTCTATCTCGCTCGCTTTTCTCTCCAGTTCGGTCATATCTATCTCCATATTCAACGCCCTGCTCAGCACCGTGAGAACCGCCTTGGCGCTCTTGGGGTCAACGAGATAACCGGGAGTTTCACCCATCAGACACACGCCTTCCATACCATAAAGCCTGCCGAGACCGAGCAGGAGACCGCTCGCTCCGATTATCCCACCGCCCGGCTCGTTTTCCTTGAATATAACACCGTACTTTCTCATCCTGTTAACCAGTCTCTTCGATGTCGCCGCTCCGAGAACCTTCGGCTCTCTGATTTCCCTACCCAAACCATATCCGCCGAGGGTGAATATCTGCTTTACGTTGTACTCCCGTGCTATCCTCAGTATGGCATCCGCAAGCTCGTACTGTCCACTTGACGAGAGACCCTGATAATCGCCCGTCAGGAGAATGAGATCCCTGTGTTTCTTGGTCTTCGCCTTCCAATAGTAAAGCTCATTGTTCACCAGCTTTATGGTTCCATCGGTGTTTATGAAAACCTGGGGAGGAAAATCCTTACTGTATATCTCCACGAATTTCTTTGCCCCTATCTCTTCTATAAGATGCTCAACCGCGAGTTTTCCGACATTGCCTATGCCCGGAAGTCCCTCTATGAGGATCGGCTCCTTTAGCACCGGTTTTCTTCCAACAAATTTAACCACGATCTCTTCCATCTAAACCAAACCTTTCTCCAGTTTTTTAAGATACCTCCTATATTTACCATACCTGTCCTGGGGAGAGAATCTGGGAGGTTTCTTGACGATGGTCTCTCTCCCGCATATCTTGCATATCTCTTTCATCGTATAAATCTTACAGTATGTGCAGTACCTTATATCCACCTTCTTCATTTCTTTTCTATCTCCCTCGTGAACTCACACTCTCCATCATACTTCTTTATGTGCTCTCTGGCTCTCTCCACAGCTTTTTTGAGCTCATCCTCCGCAACCTTATAATCGGGAGCTCTCACCACTATGTTGTAAAACGGTGCACCCCTGTAGCTCACCTCTATGGTAACATCCTCATAGTTACTCTCCTCGGCGAGTTGGAGGGCTTTTCTAACGTGTTCAACCCCATCGGGTCTGGGAGACGTGACCTTGAGGAATCCCTTTATCGTAACGAAGGGTATCTGTATGTTCTCTCTGGCGATCTCCTCAAAATGTTTGAACCACTCACCGGAAAAGCCATCCTTCTTGAGCGTTTCGGGATCATAGGCGCACTCTTCAAATGCAGCGTAGAGGGTTCCGTATTTCTCGATCAAATCTTTCGCAAATTCCTCATAGCACTCCTCGATGCTCTTACCCATCCTCTCCGCAACTATTTCGAGAAGTTTCCATGCCTTCTGCTCGTTTTTCCATTCCTGTATCTTTTCTCTCCTCTGATGTTCGTTCACCCTCTTGAGGGAGAGGTCGATGTGACCTTTTTTCTTATCAACCTGCATGACTTTGCAAACTATCCTCTGGTTCTCCTTGATATGGTCCCTTATTCTTTTTATCCATCCCGGGGCAACCTCGGATATGTGGATAAAACCCTCCCTCCCCGGGTACTCCTCCAGCTCGACAAATGCTCCAAAATTCTGAATGCTCTTGACCCTGCATACGACCAGGTCACCCTCTTCCGGAAAACCCTCTTTCTTCAACATATCTATTCTAATACTTCAAGCACCTCTCCTCTAATTTCCGCCTTCCCTCCCCGCGGCTTCGCCAGAACGGCACCGCATATGTGACACGTGACCGTCCTGGACGCTCTATCAAAAAGTACCTGCTCATTTCCGCAGTCCTTACATCTAACCCTTATAAACCTGCTTCTCGTCTCGGTCATTTTCACGCCTCCGCTAATTCAAATCTCTTTGCTCTGATGGTTGGTGCGTGGTGCTTCTTACCGCATTCCGTGCATCTGAACCTTATCGCCAGTCTCTTGCTCGTCTTCTCCCTATCCTTCGGCTTCGGTCTCGGGAAACCACCATAGCCCCTCGTAACCCTCCTGAACCTTCTCTGTCCCGCTTTCAGTTCGCTCGCCTTACTCTTTTTAACCTTCTCTATCTCGTGAAGGGTGTGTTTCTTGCAGTATGGACAGTATCTCTTCACTTTCTTGGGTAGTTTCATGAACATCTCCACCTTTCGGGGCGGTGAGAGTAGTAATACCAAACCTCATATAAAAAGGTATAGCCATCTACAGGATAAATGCTGTAACTTTGTAGAGCTGTTCTCAGAGTATACTCTCAGCCACACCCTTGCTCTCGAGAATTTTGAAGATGCTCTCCGGGAGACAAACTATATCGCCCCTTCTCAAACTGTACGTCCTCATATCGGGTCCCACAAATCTGGGTATGTCACCTTTTATGAGAGCGATGAATCTCCTTTCCTTCCTCTCTTCTCCGACCTCCTCCTTAGCCTCTTCCTTTCCCTCCAGTATGATTTCCCTGTACCTCTTCAGACACTCCACAACATCATCAAACAGTTTCTTTTCGTTTTCGAGAAGAAATCTCGTATCCGGCTTGCCTCCGCGCACTTTTGAGAGAGCAGCGAGAACTATCTTCTTTTCTCTCATCTTGTATATATCTCGAATGATCTGGGTGGCGCTTTTCAGTTCATCGGATATCAGTTTTTTCTTGTACTCGTCTCTCTCGATTTCAAGATTTTTCTTGAGCTTCTCTATGTATTCTTTCGCCTTCACGTAAAAATCTCTTCTTATCTCTGTAAGGTTGTTTTTCTCATCTCTCTCGATCTGATGGATGGTTCTGATATCCCTGTAAGTCAGATCATCTTCCAAATATACCCCCTGGAACAAAAATTACTCGGAGTTGATAATCTTTGCTATACCTCTGCCGGCAAGAAAAACTGCAACGTACTCGGGAACCCTGCATTTACCTTTTGCAAGGTTGAAGGTCTCTCCTTTGAGAGTTATGGCGAATTTCTCCTTGAGTTCGACGCTAACCGGGTCATCGCCGAATACAACGGCATCATACAAAGGGTCAAAATCTTCAAGATCATCGATATCTATCGGGCATACTCTGAATCCGGTTTTACCGTGCAGGGATGTTGGCAATCTTATCAACCTCTTCACATCACAGGTAACCGGCTCATCCGTCTCTCCAGCGACCGAGGAGATGGCTATCCTCCTTATAGCGGCTTTCAGGAAAAACCTCCTTATAAATGGCGACTGATCTATCCAGCCTTCCCTTTCTATCCTCAAAATCCTCTCCGGTGTCATCTCGCTCCTCAATCTCTCTATATTTTTCTTTTTTACACCCGCCTCTATCAGAGACTTCACGAGATTTTCGTCATCGAGATTCTTTATTATGTCGATGATGCTCCTTCCCACGCGCCCCCGCCAGCCGGGCTCATCCGGTCTTGGAATTTCGAGTCTCTTTATACTTCTTCGTCTTCCGATATCGTCACTCTCCACGACCCTCTCTCTGAAAATGGTTCTCTCGTCCATCTCCTTGCCCATTATGTAATCGACGATTTCCCTCCTGCCAGAGCTATCGAGATGTAAAACCCTCGGGTCCGTAACATGACAGTGATACCCCCTTCCTCCACTGAAGTACAGTTTCACGTATTTTTCATCGAAGCCGAGATCCCCGAGAATGAATTCCTCAACGAGCCTCGTGAATTCTTCTTTTATCATTCTCAAACCCTCCTCGTATGTTCTGGCTTTCTTCTTTTCCAGATGGTCGAGGTCGAGGTCAAAGATCAGCTCCGCACCCATCCACCCTTTCTCCTCCATGGTCGGCGCTCCCGGATTCTGATAAAAGGCGGATGAATAGTAAGCGTGGGCGGGAACCATATTTGTGATGTAGTTGATCAAATCGGACTTTCTCTTGAAAGAAAGGTGTCTCTTCATCATTTTCACTCCAAAGGGCATGAAGGCGAACTCCCTCTTTCCAAATCTGTCCGGAAGTTCGATCCCGTTTTTTCTGTAGTATTCGCCAAATCTTTCTTTCAGAAACGAAATGGTTTCGTCTTTTTCCATTCTGGACGCTCTATCTCTGACAAAGTTTTATAAGTTTTGATTGGATAAGCCACTGGGGATACCATGGAGGAAAGTCCAGACACATATCTGGCGATGATAGAGATGTACAGGGAGCAGATGGAGAATATAGAGATGCAGAGTACCTACATCAAGGCTATTATAGATGACTATTTGAAGGCAAAACTGACCATCGAGAACCTTGAGAAGAGAGAAAAGGGTGAGATACTGATACCGATAGGGGGCGGTGTGTTCGTTCCAGCAAAATGCGAGGGTGTATCGAAGGTTCTCGTTTCCGAGGGTGCAGATATAGTGATAAAGAAAGATTTGAAAGGTGCAAAGGAGAGCCTTGATAGGAATATTAATGCTCTTCAGGAAAATCTCAAACAGTTGAGCGAAATGCATGAGAAGATACGGGACAGAATAGGGGAACTCTCGGAAAAGGTTAGGGAACTGATAGAGGAAAGAAAGGGATAAAACATGTTCAAATTCCTGAGGAGGAAACTCAAAAGAATCGAAGAGAAAATAGAAGAAGAACTGGAAGAAGAGTTGAAGAAGGAAAGGGAGGAAGAGGAGAAAAAGGAAGAAGAAATCGAAAAAAGGATAGAAGAGGAGATAAAGAGGACCGTCGAAACGAGGAGGGAGATAGCGAGAGCCATCGGTGTGAAAAAGCCAAGAAAGAGAGCGGTGGTCAGCGATGAGAAAATAGACGAAATCCTCTGGGACCTTGAAATGAGCCTACTCGAAGCCGATGTTGCCCTAACGGTTGCCGAATCCATAAGGGAACATGTAAAGGAAGAACTCAGATCTCTTCCCCTCGATAGATCCTCACTCCGGGAATCTGTGAGAACCGCTCTGAAGAATGCGATAGCGCATGTTCTCAGAGCAAGCAGTGGAGATTTCTCGGAAATTCTCGAGAGTGAAAAGAAGCCCTTCGTGATACTTTTCGTGGGAGTGAACGGCTCCGGTAAGACAACAGCCATAGCAAAACTTGCACATTATCTAAAAAAGCACGGAAAAAGCGTCGTGATCGCCGCAGCCGATACATTCAGGGCGGGTGCGATAGAGCAACTGGAGGAGCATGCGAGGAGGTTGGATGTAAAGCTGATAAAGCACAGGCAGGGCGCCGACCCCGCTGCGGTTGCATATGATGCGATAGAACATGCAAAGGCAAAACGTAAAGACTTCGTGCTTATAGATACCGCCGGCAGGATGCAGACGAACGTAAATCTTATGGACGAGATGGCGAAGATAAAGAGAGTCGCAAAGCCGGATATGGTGATATTCGTTGGAGATGCGCTCGCCGGCAACGATGCGGTCGAACAGGCGAGGAAGTTCAACGAGGTTGTCGGTGTAGATGGTATAATTTTAACGAAGGTGGATGCCGATGCGAAGGGTGGCTCCGCTTTATCGATAGCATACACAATAGGAAAACCCCTTCTATTTATAGGAGTTGGTCAGGGTTATGATGACCAGATTCCCTTCGAGCCGGACTGGATGATAGAGAGAATATTTGGAAAAGATTAAATCAATCTCATTCTCTTATATCTCCAGGTGATGACATCTATGGATTCCCTTTTAAGTAATTTTATGAGGTCTTTGTCCACGGTTGCAACAACTGCGTTCATTCTTCTGGCAAGCAGTACAAGGTCTCTATCCGCATCATTGATATCCTCGCTTTTGACAATCTGGAATCCTTCATTTCTTATGTATTCCAGAATCGCCTTTGCCATCCTCCTTTTCGAGCCCTTTGAATGTTCGGAAAGCTTTTTGAGTTCGTTGATGACCGATTCAGGTATGACAAATTCCACCTTACCCAGTTCCAGTGTTACATCATCAAGAAGGGGGAGCTTTTTCTCAAAAATCGAAAACAGTATGCTCGTATCCAGAAGAACTACTCTACTTCTTGATGATGCCATATCCTATTAATCTCCAGCGCCCCTCCACCCTCCTGCTTATCGCCACCTTTTGTCCATCGAAACAGCATACCGGTATTTTGAGGTCTATCGATGCAAAATCAGAGTATGCCTCCTTGGTTATACCCACGGTCGTGGCCGTTCCAACCGTCAGCATGAGAGGCTCCTGCGCCTTGAGGGGCTCAACCTTTTTCTCATCCACCGTACCGACCGCTTTTTCAAGAAGATGAACCTCCAACTGTAGCCTGTAACTCGGCTCCGGAAGGGTTCCCGGTTTTCCAACCACTTTTCCAACGAGTGCATCCGATTTGGTCATGGCGGGGTCCAGTTTTGTCCCTATTGCAAGCAGTCCTCCCGGACCTGCTTGCTCAACAAACCTTCCCCCGGTCATTATGGAGGTTATCTCCGTGGTTATCTTCTGCCATTCCTTCCTACCCATTCTCTCTATTATTCTTCCGGGAGAGATCTCCACCTCCTCCCCAACCCTAAAAACTCCCTGCAGGAGAGAGCCACCTATCACGCCACCCTTGAGATCTTTTGGTCTTGTACCGGGCTTGTTAACATCAAAACTTCTTGCAACGTACATAATCGGATCCTTGGTCAGGTCTCTGTGAGGAGTGGGTATTTTCTCCTCGATCGCCTTTATCAAAACATCTATATTTATGTCATGGTGCGCACTTATTGGAATTATCGGAGCATTTTCGGCGCATGTTCCCTTCACAAAATCCTTTATCTGCTGATAATGCTTTATGGCCTGTTTTTCTGACACCAGATCTACTTTGTTCTGAACGACCACTATATTTTTTATACCCGCAATTTCCATGGCCATCAGATGCTCTCTTGTCTGGGGTTGAGGACATGGCTCATTTGCGGCGATAAGCAGGATGGCGCCGTCCATCAATGAAGAGCCCGAGAGCATCACCGCCATGAGTGTTTCGTGACCCGGGGCGTCGATGAAAGAAACAACCCTCAACAATTCCGTCTTGCTTCCACAGTAAGGGCAAATCTCCTTTGTCGTGTAGTTCCTCGGGTCGGGACAGTTGGGACATTTGTAAAACGCCGCATCAGCATAACCGAGTTTTATGGAGATTCCCCTCTTTATCTCCTCCGAGTGTTCGTCGGTCCATTTTCCCGTGAGTCTCTGGGTTAAGGTAGTCTTACCGTGGTCAACATGCCCTATCATTCCTATATTAACTTCCGGTTGTTTGGGGAGGCTATTCACCCTTTACCTCACCTCTCTTTTCAGCCAATGCCAAAAGTTCTTCGATCGATTTTGTGCCGTATTTCACCACCTTCATGTTTATCTGTACTATATCCGCCGATATCGTATTTCCCCGTACCATCTTCTTCTTTCTTTTTCCCTTGATATCTGGATGATATCCAACGCCTCCACTGAGAAGCAACCTTCTTTTACCCATTCCTGGAAGGTCCGGTCTCATTGGGAAGCCATCCTTGTCGGTCCCGCCCGTTATCTGCAATCTGTATCCCGGGAGCGACACGAATATTCCATCCACCTCATCGCCTATCTTCTTGCCTATCAGCGAGTTTGCATGCGCTCCGGATACCTGTATCTGATACGACTTTCCCTGTTTCACGTCGTTCACAACGACCTTGAACTCCACCATTTCATCACCTTCGGGTTTTGCTTGTAATAGGTTAATATTTTAATAAGTTATTGCTGACGGTTATTTTTGGAGTGAGTGCTTATTTGAGACCGCGCAAATCTGCAATATTTATATACATTGAAAACAATATTTTTATCGCAAAAGGAGGTGACCTGTTCGATGAGAAAGAATGCGTTGCCGGCATTGGCGGTGGTTTTACTGCTATGCTCTGTCATGGCAGTAGCGGAGAGTAGCGACACGAGGGTATCGAGTGTGAAAACCTTCTCGGTTTCTCTGCCGGAGCCGGTGTTTATCGAGAAGGAAAACGGTTATCTGGCCATAGAGCTTGACGGTGCAACGTCGAGTTTGATGAGACCGGGCAAACCCATACTGCCCGTGATAACAAAAACCTTCACCTTTCCTCTGGGAACGAGGATAAAGAACATAGATGTCAGTATGAACATGAAGAAATACACGGTGAGCAAGAAGGTGGAACCGGCACCAAAACCCGTCACAATGGATGGTAGCGGGATAGAGGGTGATCTGGTATTCGAAGATAAAAGCGTTTATGGTAGCAAGGGTCTGTATCCGGAAAACAAATACAGCATAGATATGGGTGCCGGACTCGAAGATGGTATGCATGTGCTTTATGTCAATGTCAGATGTTATGCACAGTACTCTCCGTTAAGGAACCTGCTTTACATACCCGAGCAAATAGATATCAAAATATCATACTCCCTTCCCGAAAAATCACTGTTCAAGACAGATGAAGAGTACGATTTGGTGATAATAACCGATGAAAGGTTTAACGAGAGCGCCCAGCGCCTGGCGGAGCACAAGAACAGCGTGGGTATAGAGACGAAGGTTGTTACAACCCAGTACATCTATTCCCACTATGAAGGGAGAGACCAGCCGGAGCAGATCAAACTGTTCATAAAGGATGCTATAGAGAAATGGGGAGTAAAGTATGTTCTCCTGATGGGTGGAAGGAAGGGAGAGACGCTGGACTGGTATGTACCCGAGAGGAGGAGCAACAATAACGCAGATATGGAAAGCGGATACTCAACCGACCTTTACTATGCTGACATCTATCGAGTAGATCATGCGGGTAACGTATGGTTTGAAGACTGGGACTGGAACGGAAATGGAATATTCGCAGAAGCTGAGGGACCGGATAAAATCATAGACCGTATAGATTATTATCCCGATGTTTACGTCGGTCGTTTACCGATACGTTACACATGGGAAGCGGATATCATCGTTGACAAGATAATTCATTATGAGAATCAGAATAATTCCTGGTTCAAAGAGCGTGCTTTCGTGATATCTGGCGATACGTTTCCACCATCAAGGGGAGGAAATCTAGCCAGGAGAGGGTTATATGAGGGTGAGATGGAAACCGCCGTGACAGCAAAATACCTGAAGAAAGCCGGTTTCGAGGTGGAAAAGCTGTGGACATCTACCGGTACGTTTAACAGCTACGAGGATGTGGTGAGGGCTTTCAATGAGGGACCTGGATTCATACACTTCGCGGGCCATGGCAGTCCCATAGTTTGGGGAAACTTCCTCCCGGATGCCGAAACCGAAGAAGAGTTTGTGCTTGGTTTCTCGATCCTCGACATATGGAAATACTCAAACGGCTATCATCTACCCATAGTAGTGATAGGAGGATGCCACAATGCGCAGTTCAACGTGAGTTTGCAATTTCTAACAACAAACAACAGCGTCGGAATGAGATTCGGGTGGTTCTACCCATGGGATGGCAGTTCGTCAATGCTCCTTGAACAGGATGGCGGTTCGATAGCATCCATCGGAAATACCGGCTTTGGATATGGTTATATAAATGAGCACTGTCTGGCCGGTCTTGGAGGATGGATAGAACCGAGGTTTTTCTACAACTATGCAGTCCAAGGAAAGGAATATCTGGGTGAGGTGCATTCTCAGACGATAGTGGATTACATCTCAATTATAGGAGGAGTAAACAGCGATACCATAGATAGAAAAACCATCGAGGGATGGGTTCTCCTGGGAGATCCGAGTTTGAAGATCGGCGGATACGGTACCGGGAAGCTGGATGATGAGTGGATTGTGTATCGCGATTACAATGAAGACACTTCATTTACCGAGGTCAATGCACCGGTATGGAGTGAGGGAATGAAATGGACATACAAGATAAGCGATATAGATTTCACGCTCGATGAGGTTGAGGGGAGATACGTGGACATACACATCAAAACGGGTCATCTGGAACTCATCGTCGACGATGTCACGGAAGACACCTACATAACAAAGTTTTCTCTGCCGGATTCTGATATACGTATTGACATTAACTTCTGGATAGAAGAAGATGAAGAGCCCATCGTTATATCCGGGAACGTGACAGATGCCGAGTTATCCGGTTACATATACTGGGATAAGGAGAATCTCAGTCTCAAAGAGGTGAAACTCGACTTCACCGGTAAACTGGATCTGTCGAGTCTACCGTTGAATCTCTCCGGCAAGCCCAAAATTGTAAAATCTCTTCTGAAAATGATCCCGTTCAAGTTCAACGTGGATCTCCAGATCGATTTCAATCGATCATACCAGCTCATTTCGTTCCCCCTTGTCAAGGGCAAATCATGGGGCCTGCCTCCCGCAAAGATCACAATCGATGGTACGGTCAGTTCGGTGTGGTTCAGGGTTATAGACATCCTGAACAAACTGGCAAAGATATTCGGTAAAGAGATTCTGCCACCCGAGCTCGCGGAGCTTCTACCAGTTATAAACATCCAGGATGTCTTGGAGATGTACAATCGCTCCAATGTTTTCGACCTACCAAAGGTTGCAGATCCCATCTATGAGGATATCCATCTCTTCCTGTGTAAATCACGGAAAAACGTAACGGTAGATGCGGGAACATTCGATTCAAACGAGATAACGATGGTTAGGGGGATTGGACAGATATTCTACTCTCCAGATGTGTCCAACGTGGTCAAGATACAGGGCAACTTCCATGAAATTTTACCAGTAGTGGAGAACGTATCAATGGAACTTGTGGGAACGGGATAGTCAGGTACCCCTTTTTTTCATTTTTAACTCTGCCACATCACTTGTGCAACCAAAAATTTCAAAATCTTTAAAAGAGTCTGGGTGATTTTCTTTGGCGTCATGGGTGAGGATATAACCGAGTTTATATGGTACTGGGAAAAGGGAAATATGAGAATTTACACGCGAAGCAAGGAGGCGGCGGAGAAAGCAAAAGAAGAGGGGCTCTCCATACTCGGCAAAAGAATACGGAGAAAGTTCTCGGGAAAAGGTTAGCATCGGAACATTTTTACAGTGATTTATGTTTACATTCCCTCCATGGACATATATGACTATCGAAAACTCCTGAAAAGGGTTCAGGAAGACGAAAGCTTGAAAAAACTGGAGGACACCGAGAGGTTCACCGTACCCAAGGTCGATGTTATCTATGAGGGTAGAACCACCATCCTCAGAAATTTCGAGAAGATACTGTCGATACTGAATAGAGATGCCGACCACCTGCTGAAGTTTTTCCTCAGAGAGCTTGGTACGGCTGGAGAGAAAGATGGGAGTAGAGCCATTTTTCAAGGTAGAATTCCGACACACCAGATACAGAATAAACTTGAAGAGTACGTTGAAACATTTGTTCTGTGCCAGGAGTGCGGGAGACCGGACACCCAGCTGATAAAGAAGGATAGATTGCTTCTCCTGAGATGCGATGCTTGCGGCGCCGTCAGGAGCGTTACAACGAAGAAGAAAAAGGTTCTTGCCCGCGTTGGGGAGGAAACGCTTGAAGAAGGGAAGGTTTATGATGTAACAATCACGGATATCGGGAAAAAGGGCGATGGTATAGCCAGATACGGTAAGTACACGATCTACGTGCCAAATACGGTAAAGGGTGCAAGGGTCAAGGTGAAAATAGAAAAGATATCGGGAAACCTCGCTTTCGCGAGATGTGTCGAACGGTGACCGTGGGCGTTAGTTTTATATTTCGAGTATTTATTGACTTTTCCAACCAGGGCTCGAAATTTATTTAAATCGCGAATTCATATATAATAATGGCCAAAAACACCCCCAGGAGGAAAAAATTGATGAAGAAATACAAGAGCTTCGAAGAGTTCTTCTCTTCTTATCAAAAACTTATCAGGGAAGAAATAAACAAGAGGATAAAGGATGAAGACATGAGATACGCGCTCAATGGAGGAAAACTCCTGAGACCCTCCATTCTCATGCTATCTTTTGTCGCATGCAATGGTAAGAATTTTGAGAGAGCTATAGAGAGTGCCGTAGGTATTGAGCTCGCCCATTCGGCTTCCCTCATACATGATGATATAATGGATAACGACAAAGAGAGAAGGGGTAGACCCGCTTTCCATGTCAAGAAAGGTGTGGGCAAAGCGATTCTCATCGGGCACAAGATGATCAACGAGGCTTTCCGTATATCCCTCAAACACGGGAAGAAAAATGCCCAGATCTTTCTCGATAGCTGGAATGAAGCGGTTACTGGGCAGATTCTTGATATAGATGTGACCGCAAAAATAAGAGAGCTTATAAAGAGAAAGAACATCGGAGAGATCATTCGGGAGTATTTCAATATAATCAATCTAAAAACCGCCTCTCTCTTCTCGGTTGCGTGCCGCGCCGGCGCCATAGAGGCGGATGCGCCCGAAGATCTCATCGAGAACATGGCGAAATATGGGAGAGAGGTTGGCATCGCCTATCAGCTCGCCGATGACTTGGTTGATATGCTTAACGGAAAACTCGATGACAGCATAATGCTTGCGGTTGCGAAATACAGGGAACATATTGGAAAGGAGGGTGCCGATAATCTCACGGACATCTTCAAAAGCATTGACAGAGAATTTCTGAAAAATATGTACATTGAGGAGATCAAAAAACACATAGAAAAGGCGCAGAGCATAATTTCTTCTGAAAAGCGTATAAATCCGGATTTTGCCAAAATACTTAAGGAAGCACCCGTTTACATAGTCAACAAGATGCTCGAATCCGTAGAGGTGGTGGTATAAACTCGGGCATGGGAAAGAAGGGCATCTTATCCCCCTTCACCGTGGTGACATCCATACTCACGGGTTCATTCTTTCCACTCCTGGGCTCCTTCTTTGCGGTTATGTTCACAGGGCGTGCATACTGGGAAGGTATAATACTGACTGCCTTTGGAGGGTTCATGGCCCACTACTTTCTGGCCCATACCATACATGACCTCATTCATTCGAGGATCGAGGAAAGAGTCACGATGAGCAAGGGAACTCTCAAGCTCCTGCTCGCAATAACTCTCGCGATACTTCTCTTCATAGCGATATATCTCTCGGTAAAATGTGGCTGGCCGGTCATGGTGTTTTCAATCATAGGAGCGGTAGTCTGCATGTATGCGGAAGGGCTCCTGCATCACGAATCCCAGATGGCTTTTGGCGCCATGTTTCTCGTTATAGGGTCATTCTATGTGCAGGCTGGATATCCAGATGGTGTAAATGGTGCCATATCCCTGGGTATTAAACCCTGGATAGAACTCTTCCTTCTTTCCCTGTTTGCGTTCTTCAGTCAGTATGGGTGGCTCCTCTTTTATCGACTTGACGACTACAACTGGAGTAAGGAAGTTAAAAACAGAAGCATTATTTTAACAAAGCTGGGGCTGGTCTTTCTGGTTATGGTTTTCGTACTGCACACCATGATGTAATGAACTTTGAGAGGTATTACTGTTCAGAATAATAGATCCGGCGGCAAGAAACGCACACGGCATCTTTTCATTACGTGGGGTAAGTAAGGCTGGATCAACCTCTCCCAAATCTTTTCATATAGTCTGGATCGTGCTCCTTCCGCAGCCTTCCGCCAAAAAACTTTCTGTTGAGGGATTTTATCGTCCCGGATGTACCTATCGTTTTAATATTCACTCTCTGGTTAAATATCTTCTCCATGGAGTTGAGGAGATTTATCACCTTATCCTTGTATATGTGATAGCAGTGGACCATGCCCTCTTTTCCGTTGAATCTCGTCAATCTCAATCCAACCTCTTCCCAGCTATCTCCAAAAAGTTTTCTGCAATGATATCTTAAACCGGCCTTCAATTTTTCCCTATCTATCCCGCTTTCCGGCTCTACCACGACGAATCCTATATATCTGTGTCTTTTCTTTTTACTCCGATTCGATTCGCGGGGCGAGGAGGTAGATCGCGCGGGCATTCTTATCGGCAAAATCAAACTCCAGTTTGATGGGGTTATCGTTGCCCAGATAGATGGTGAGAGGCTGATCCCCCTTCACGGGTTTCATCATACTGCTCAGATACTCAACCGAAAACAAGCTTCTGCATTTTTCCGGTGCGTTGAGCTCTATCAGCAAATCCTTTGGCAGTTTTAGATTTACGGTATCGGTATCACCCTCTGCAAACAGTTCAAAGGCATCTTCGGTGGCGGTAAGGGCTATGTGGTCCGATATGCTCTCAGATGCTTTAACTCCCTGAAGTAACTCAGACGCTTTTACGGTTATCTTGGCGGGAAGATTGAGATTCGGCACTTTTGGTTCGGTCATTCCCGTTGTATCGATCAACCCTATCTTCCTGGTGAGGTTTCCTATCCTGATAATCAGTCTATTTGACACATCATCGAGTTCCATCTCCACGGTATCTCCAGAACTGGCGAGTTTCATGATACTCGCGAGTTTATCGAGGTCAATACCTATCTCCGTTTCATCCGCTTTGTACTCCTCAAATGCCGATGCGCTGATGCTCAGATCAACCATCGCGACATGAGCTGGGTCTACCGCCCTCAAACTCATGCCGGCTGGCGTCACCTTGATCTTAACTTCATTTACCAGTGGTGAAACGATGTCTATCATTTTTTTCAGGATATCTGCCCTTATTTTTGCCTGAAACATCTTTTTCCTCCTTTAAAAGCCTCTCTTTCAGAGATAATGCAATCCACGTTTATAATGCTGACGGTTCTACCTTCGCTTTCTCCTTCTCAGTCTCTTCATTACCGCCATTACGGCGATTGCCAGTGCGGAGAGGGAGATATCAACACCGGGTGTCTGATTGTCCGAAGGGATCACCTTTTCGAAAGAAATGATGGGATATTTGTCCTCCACGGTTTTGTTCTCTGTGGCGAATATGATATATGGAGAATCTCCTATGCCGTCTCCATCATCGTCTGTACCGTTGTAATCATCCCAGTGGTTACCGACATTCTCGTGATACCATCTATTGATCATCACCGTATCATGGGCATTCTTTTTATTCATGGTGAAATTGTTCAGATAAATCGTGTTGTGTAATGAGCCACAGCACAACCAGCAGCCGCAGTTTCCGTTCCATCTTATCAGGTTGCTCTTTATTTCGTTATACGATGAATGGGTCACGTATATGCCATAGGTGTTATTCTCCACAAGGTTATCTTCTATGATGTTGCTTCTCGATTCGTGCAGGAAGATTCCATAGTGGTTATCGTGGATGTGACATTTTTTCACAACGTTGTTGGAGGAAAACGCCATCAGTATCCCGATGATGCTTCCGGTCACATCAACGTTTTTTATACTACCGTCGGTACAGTTTACCAGTATGATCTGACCCGCTTCTTTGGATGAGATGGTGAATTTCGTGGCATCCTTGATATAGCATAGTTCTTTCCCATTAAGGGTGTTGTTGGAAATGGTGTGAGTATTCCAGTTTTCCAGAGAGCTTCCCACTATATTGATTCCTCCACCGGTGATGGAATTATTGAGGATGGTGACGTTTGTTGAGAAGAACATGTAGATGCAAGCGTTGTTATTCGCTTCTATCCTGTTGTTGATTATCTTTACGCGGTCTGTATATGAAATCGTCACGATGGATGTACTTTTCTGACTGCTGGTTATGGTGAAATTCTCAAAAGTGCAGTTTCCTCCATGTATTTCCAAAGTTGCACAGTCCTCCTCAACGCCATTTATCACGGTTGTGTCTCTATTTTCTCCAACCAGTTTCAGATAATCTATATATTTTGGAATGAAGATGTTTTCGTTGTACACCCCTCTGTAAACATATATCACATCGCCACCTGTTGCATTATTGACAGCTCGCTGTATGGATGTATAGTTTCCATCCCCGGCACCACCAACATAAAGAATGCGAGCATCCACATCATGGACGAGAAAAACAACTGCCGAAACCAGCATCAAGAGAGACGCCGTTATAATGAAAGGTCTTTTAATCATGTCCACCCTTTATGCTCTTTTTGTTATTTATTAGTTTTGCGGCACCAGGTGAGGAAACCATTTTGTAACAGATGAATTATTATGTGAGAACATGAAAAGAAGGGGTTTTGCAAAAACGGCACCAAAATCTCTTGAAAAGAGGATAATCGATAACGCCCTTCTCATCGAGAAGGATCTTTCTATCATTCTACCAGAACCCCTTGATGATGTATCCAGAAAGGTCGTGAAATCCATAGAAAAGAAACTGAAGAAGGTATGGATGATCAGAGATGATGCACGGCGCCTCGAAAAGTTATCGAAGAAAAAGGGAGTGGAGGGTGCTCTTGCGGCGGTTCTGATACTGGCAAATGATAAAAAGGCACCCTATTTAGCACAGGTCAGCATTGGAGGAAAGAATATTTCGTATGCGGTAAGGGGAAAAGCCGAGAGGGAGAAACTGATATCTCTTCAGCACTTTGACGACCCGGTACTGAGATTGCTTTTCTATAAAGATATCGCTTTCAAGAAAAAACTGGCTTTTTATTCGTGGAACGATAAACTGTTATGCGCCTCCACTTCCTCGGATATACCAGGAGATTTTCTGGAATTCCTTTCCAAACATCTGGATCTTCAGAGAGACGGAAATGTTCTAAGATGCCCTCATCTATCGGAGAAAGATAAGGAGTGCATGTTCATAGAAATTAAGAACGCACGTGTGGAGATATGCAGGGATTGTCTGACGGATAGGAATACATTCATGGAGATATCAAAATACTTCATAGATCCGGGTCTAAAAAAGAAAATCAGCGTCGGTATCTCCTCGCCCTTGCTCGAATATGGTCTCGATACCGGCTTCACTCGGGAATATCTGGAGGGAAGGACAAATGATTCTGGCTTCTTCGAAAAAAATCTGGAGAAATGGAAGAAGGATCTCTCTTCCAGAGGAGTTTTTCTGATATACTGGAAGGGAAGGGTCTTCAAAGATGGGGATAGTTTTCTGGAGCAAGTGGACGGAGATGAAATTGAAGAGAAGGGACTCGAAATCCTTTTTTCCCTGCTCAACGAGCCTCTCTTTCTGGATGACATCTCCCCAAATGCGATACTGAAAACATACTGGAAAAAATTTGGAAGGAAGATACTCACGGAGTTTTCGGGTGATGATGAACTATCTTCTGCTGTGTTTAACCTCGAGGAGCCTCCCACCGAACAGTTGAAGAAGATCGCCGACATCATGGAGAAATCGGAGAAAATATCCAGATACCCCGCCGTTGAGAACGCCTCGCCAATCGCAAGATTTGTTGACGACATCGTCAAAGAATATATACTGCACGGTAAAGCAAAGGTTCTGACAAAGCTTTCCAAGGTTCCACGGGATACGAGAGAAAGGTCGATAGCATATGCATTTCTGCTCGCTCTCGGAAGGGGAGAGGAAAGGAAGTGGCAGTACAGGAAGGAAGAGATAGAGTTCGGTGAATTCCTAAAGGAGTATGCCGAGAAATTACTGGAAGCAAAACCGGAAAATTATCTGAAAAGATTGAAAGAACTTCTCGCGGCGGCGGGCGCGGAGTATGAAAACAGATAATCGAACTGCGGTGTTTCTCATCTACTCTTTTTCTTTATCATGTGGAAGATCACCTGGGTGAAAAGGCTGTTCCCATCGAATTTACCATAAATCTTGTTCAGCTCTCTTTCGAGGTCCTTTTTTCTCTTCATTCCCTCGATGATTACATCTTCATCCTTTATATCCTTCCATCTGACCAGTTTTACGCTCTCTATCCTGGCAAAGCCTATCTCCTCGTCTCCAGCAACAACTTTAACCGTCTCCCCGACTCTGTAGTCCTTTACTCCCATCCTAAGTGTCGATATCTTCCTCCCCTTTAGCAGAGAATCTTTGAACTTTTTCTTGAAATTCAGACACTTCATCTTTACCACCATAGAATTCAAAGACCAGTCTCTCTATCGCTCTCTTCATCAACACCTTACATCTCTCCTTGTCCACATCGAGTATCTCTGCGGTTCTATCCCAGCTCTTGCACTGTATGTTTTTGGCGAGCAGTAGCAATCTCTCACTTCTACTTAAAACATTCTTTTTGTTACTCAGGAAGAAATTGTAACTCATCTTGTAGAGGCAATCTTTTACCGTCCTGTAGGTCAGACCCGCGTTCCATATATACGCCATCACCCTGTTGAGTTCCTCGTCATCCAGTCCAAGATCTATATCATCGCCCTCATATGAATCCAGTATGGCAAGAGCTACCTTTGTATTGAGGTCTCTCAGGGATTCAAAAAGCCAGTACATGAATCTCGTCATGAATCTCTTTCTTATGATTCTCATCTCCTTTTCGAATTCCTCGCTGAGGGGTTTTATAACTGTGACCGAGAATTCTCCACTGACATCGTTTCTGCTTGTTGATATATGGATGGGGAGAAATCCGTTCTTCATCCAGAAGTGTAGCAATCTCTTTGTTGCACCGAAGGTTGCTCCTATATAATCCAGTCCCTCTTTGCTGGCGTCCTCGATTATATTTTCGAGCGCCTTGCTTCCTATACCTTTATCAAAGTTATCTGGATGAACCGCTATCCTGACAACCCTTATCCCCCTGTATTTCCCGTATTTCATGTCTCTGTAATGCCTTATCATAAGTTGAGGAATCACGTTTCCCATGATCATCTCTCCACCATAGAAAACTTCTTCACAATCTCTGTCCCCCATGCTCCCCTCATAGGCGAGCTGTATGGAGCAAACTATCTTTCCCTCATAGGTCATGACCCTCGGAAAATGGTTCGGGGCATCACACAGTATAGCAAAGTCATTTGGATTGTTCTTGTAGTGTGCCAGTATGAGTATCCCAAAATACTCTCTGAGTTTATTCTCGTCTCTGAGCAAATCTTCTATACTCGGCCTTTCGTATTCGAGTTTTTCGATATCCTCAACTTTTATATCTGGCGCCTCCGCATCAAGAAGCAGTGTATCAAAAGCCCATTTCTCTATGGGGTCGTTTATGCTGTATCTTATCGGTTCCACCATCTCAAACTCGTATATGTTCACTCTCTTCCTTCTCAATCTCTGGAGGAATCTGACGGAGAAGCTGCGCCCGGCGCCCTCGTAGCCATGGACCGTCGAGGAGTAGATTATCCTGTTGGTTCTGTCAAGGAATGTGAGCAGAATGTTTGGAGGTATGGATGCTGCCTCGTCCACAACAATGATGTCTGCATATCTCTCTATCGCATCCGCCGGTTTCATATACTCTATGGTGATGTTATCAGAACCTATCCAGAAGGTCAGGTTTTCCCGCTTTCTTTCTCTTATCTCGTATCCCATCTTGATCAGTAACTCCTTGGAGAATCTGAATATCTCCTGCACATTTTCAAGCTCCGGTGCCGTAACTATAACTCTGATAGACCTCTTGAATTCCAGGAGATTTTCAATGAGGGGTGGAAGAGATATTCCTATTGCGCTCGATTTTCCTCTGCCCCTGTGGGCTTTCAGAACGATGGTGGTTATTGGATCGGGTTTTTCGATCAGATTTTCAACGAGTTTTATGAAATCTATCTGGTCCTGAGTCAGTGCCATCTTGTAAACCTCTTCGCTGAAATTAGCATCACGTGGTATCCTGAGCTTTTTCTTTTTCTCAACCTTACTCTCATAGAACCCCTCTTTCTTTATGATACCATTCTCTATAATGGCTATACCGTCTGAAGATTTCAGTTTGTCCACAAACCAGGAAACGAAATTTTTCCGGATATCCCTCTCGCTGTACGGCGGCGTGAGAATTCGATAGTGATATCTGTTGAGGGTATTCTTCCATTCCTCCAGCGGGGGTGTTATCATGAAGATTAAACCTCCCCCTCTCACAATCCCGTAAAGTTTACCTATATCCGCAGGCTGTAAAGAGTGATACAAATCTATAATCAAGATATCGTAAGTTGTTCCGAGGAGTTTGGCACAATCCTTGAGATGGTACTGCTCTCCCTCGATATCCTGATCAAGGAGGTATCCCACAACCGCAACCCTTCCTTCAAATTTCTTCAGGTATGATTTGACTATCTTGTAACTCTTCTCCCTATCACCAGATAGAACTATCATTCTTCTCTCGTTGTATTTTTCCGCCTCTTCCCTGAGCTTCTTTATCAGACCCTT
>CAYSPA010000015.1:0-20769 GCA_964432835.1 uncultured Thermoplasmatales archaeon
TCCGGAGAAAATGTCCCTCACATGGGCAGATTTGCAATCGTTGCATTCTTTCACGCGCTCGGGATAAGCAGAGAGGAGATATTCAAATTATTCAGCGCCGCCCCAGATTTTGATGAAGAGAGAACAAGGTACCAGATAGACCATATAACGGGTCGAATATCATCCACAGAATACTCTCCGCCTGGATGTGATAAGATGAGAACTTATGGATTGTGTCCGACGGAGAAAATGGATGATATATGCAGGTCCGTTAAGCATCCCATTTCGTATTACTGGAAGAAGGTGAAAAAATGAAAAAATTCCTTGTATTTGAGGGCATCGATGGCTCTGGAAAAACCACGATATCGAAAAAGTTATACGAGGAGCTTCGGAGAAGAGGGATTGAGTGTGTACTTACAAGAGAGCCATTTGATGAGAACATCAGAACATGCATAGATTCATTTCTCAAGAGAGAGGCAGACCCGCTATCGGTGGCGTTTCTGTTCATGGCTGACAGGATAGAACACTCCAGAATCATTCGGGAGTGGCTTGACATGGGCAAGGTTGTTATATCTGACAGGTATGAGGATTCAACATACGCCTATCAGGGAGCAGAACTCGAGGGGAGAATCGATGCTCCTGTAGAATTTCTGAAAAGAGTAATACATTCACATATAATTCACCCTGATAGGGTATACATCATCGACATAGACCCCGAAACCGGTCTGAAAAGATCCGACAAGGAAGGCTCTTTCAAGACATTCGAAAAAATAGAGCTTCTGAGAAAGGTGAGAAAGAATTATCTTGAACTCGCTCAGGATGAAAGATACATGATACTCGATGGAAGAAAGAGCATCGATGAAATCCTGAACATCTGTATAAATGATATTCTGGGAGAGGAAGGATGAAGCTGAAAATCAAATCAAGGGATGGCGCCGGTCGTACAGGTATAATGCAAATCGATGGAGGTGTGGAAGCTAGTATACCCAACATAGTATATTTCGATACCGGTAGATTCAAACCTCCAGATTTTGCAGAGATTGTCGGGGTCTATGATGATAGAGAAACGGGTTGCAAAGTAAGGATAAGATACCCCGAACACCCGTGGCTCGACAGAGATATATATCCGGCAAGTATGCCATCGCGCTTTCACGGTACAGTTGAGGAGGAAAATCAGATAATCGTGCCCTGCAATATGGAAGCCATTGTTAACGTCAAAAGGAACAGTAAGATCAATCTGCTTGCTAATCTGGTCTCCATCTACCCGAGATCTCGTCAGTTCGTCAAAAATGTTGTCGAGATCCGAGAGAAAGCCGGATACGGCGCGCTCCTTCTTGCGCCGGGAATAGCGAATGCCAAGAACCTTTCACTTCTCGTTTACATGGGTATTGACCTCGTTGATGTGACATCGGCTATTCTCTGGGCGAGAAAGGGCATGATGTTTTTCCCGGAAGGCATGGTGCATAGCAAAGATATGGAAGAGTTATCATGTGATTGTCCATCCTGCAGAAAAGTGGAAAATCCCGGTGATATGGATTTCAAAGATATCATGATGCACAACATACACGTTATGAATCGGGAACTGAGGAGGGTGAGATACGCAATATCTACGGGAAGGTTAAGGGAACTTGTGGAGAGCAGAATATCCAGCTCTCCGGAACTGGTAGAAAAATTCAGAATATTGAACGAGGAATTCTACCAGTTTCTGGAGGAAAGAACGCCCGTCTCAAGGAGAACAAAACTCAAGGCGGTGCTGTTAGATTCGCTGAATTATCCGGAAGTGAGAAGATTCAGAGAAAGACTTCTGGAGAGGTATACTAAACCAGAAGGTGTAAGTATATTGCTTCTCCTTCCATGTTCCGCGAAAAAACCTTATTCGCTATCCAAGAGTCACAGAAAATTCAGAGAAGCGATACTATCATGCGATAATCATCACATTGTGCACGAGGTTATAGTTACATCCCCCCTCGGAATTGTACCCAGGGAACTGGAAAATTTCTATCCAGCGGATAGCTACGATATTCCGGTTACCGGGCACTGGTTCGAAGATGAGAAAAGGATGATAAGAGATACATTCAGAGAATATATCAAAAAGAATCGCTACGATGCAATAGTTTCCCATCTTCCAGAGAGTTTAAACGAGGTTATCATGGAAGAAACCGGCGACGTGCTGGCGACATGTATAGACAATCCCGTATCGAAAAAATCTCTGGATAGATTGAGAGATGTGCTGAAAGATTTAATATCTCAATATAACGGAACGATAAAACCTTCGGAAAGATTCAGGAACAGCATAAAATCGATGATGATGTACCAGTTTGGCAGAAAAGTATCTGAAGAACTGATGGATTCATGTGATCAAATCAAAGGCTCGTTTCCTAATGTCAGAATCTATGGGAAGGGTAAACTCCTCGCATCATTCTCCCCTGATAGGAGGATGTTCTCCCTATCCATGGAAGGTGCCAGATTTCTGTTTTCCAACGGAGCGTACACGGTTAAAGTGGCTGAAGGGTTTGATATAAGAGGCTCTATTCTTGCGCCCGGCGTGCTGGCGGCCGATGAAGATATAAGAATTGAAGACGAGGTTGCTGTCGTCAGAGATGATAGAATCTGCGGCGTGGGTATAGCAAGAATGAATGGAAAAGAAATGATGGATATGGATTATGGAGAGGCTGTTAAGATAAGGTACCACACTTAATCTCGCCTATCAGATAGAATTATCACTATCATCATTGGGAGAAGGGTCAATCCGATGAGCATAGTTATGAGCATCTCGTACTGCGAGAAGCCACCAACGGTATTTGGTATGGTTGGATTTAATCCATTCATGTATTCCTTTATCTCCGTAAAGCCATCTCCATCCATATCTCCGGTAACATCGTCGGGATTCTCCGGATTCAGTCCGTACATCCTCTCCCACCAGTCGGGGATTCCATCGGAATCCGTATCGTTCAGGTTTCTCGTTATCCAGATGGTGTGTATACCAGAGATGTTTCTGTTTCCATTTACATCCTCGGCACTGATGAAGAAAGAGTATTTTCCTATACCTGAAAAGCTTCGGTTGATCATGAAAAGATCGTTTTCGTATCTATCCATCTTTCCGTTGATAATCTCTCCGTTCGGTTTCACTATGGTTATGTTGACCTCTCTCACAGCAACATTATCTCTGATTATACAACCGATCGTTACAGGCTGATCTATTAACTGTTTTTCGCGTGGTATGGTGAAAACACCCTGGATGAGAGGAGGGGTGTAGTCCTCTGATATATCGAACTTGATTATGTTTGATCTGTTTACATTTGATAGGTAAGAGCCATCCGTTGCCTCTATGTAAAGCATGTAATGCCCAGGTAATGTGAGGTTATCGATTTCCGAATACCAGCTATTATTTATAAGAATCATTGGATAGAACCCGGTGTGTCCATCGGGATATATGAGGCATACCCTTGCATCGCTTATACCGCTTTCATCGGATATACTTGCAAAAACCTTTACCGGATAACCCACCTCACCTTTTCCGGTATCGATCCCCAGGTCTTCTATTACAGGTGGCTTTTCGTCACCCGCCTTTATCTCCATCACGCCCACTTTTCTGTTATCCATGATGTTCCCATCGTTTATCCCCACTGTTCTAGCCTCTACTCCGAACATCCATCTTCCACCCTTGGGATTTTCCCATATAAGAGAAACGTTGACCACGCTGTGTGGCGGGAGATCTATTGGTTTGGAATAAACCACCCTTGATGGAGACCAGTCCAGAGAACCCTTTGCTATGTAGAGAAGAACCCTCGCCTCCACCGATTCGTTTTCCGAATTTTTGATCAGAGCATAAACCACGGCTGGTCTTTCTCCGCTCAGATTGTGGGATGCGGAGACACCTATAACCTTTATGTCTGGAGGTTCCAGAACAAACATGGAAACGATGAAAACATTGTTCTCCGGATCCTCATCGGGTACATTCTCGGGTAGATACGCCCTCACTTCCATGCTCACGTTCCCACTTTCCTTTGCCGAGAAACTCACCGGGAATTCATCGTGATAACTCTTCAGAGCTTTTGTCACATTGAAGAAAGAGACCATCCCATTCTCATACACGAGTTTCATGCAGATGGTGAGATTTTCTATCACCACATTGGTATCGATCTTAACCGTGGCGGCTGCCGGCGTGCCCCTGTATATGCTCTCTGGTAGAGATACTCCACTCAGCACAACATCGGCTTCTCTGACAGCAATTTCGATGGATTTCAAAATTTTGTAACCTGCTTTATCCGTAGATACAAGTTTCAGGGTGTAGTTTCCACCTTTGCTGAACGTATATGACCCGGTGAAGTTCATGTAATCAGAGCTATCAAAGGAAATGCTTTTTACAAGAGAACCATCTCTGTAAACACCCATTCTGACATTCTCTATCTCCGCATTCGACCTGACCATGAAAGAGTATGTCGAGTTTCTGGCTATCGCGGAATGATTTTCCAGACCGATTATTTCAATATTCCATGTCTCTACGGAGAATATTTCTCTTGCATTTACGGTGACATTGTCCTCTATATCCGTGCAGTTGATCCCGCTTTTATTGCCATTCTCGACAACATCAAAGTACATCATATAGTATCCTTCTTCGGCGAACCATTTCAAATTAAGCATTCCATTTCCATCTATATTGTAGCAATAAATGACGCTATCATTTTTGATCCCGCTGTAATCATATTCTATCAATCTGACAGAGTTATTATCGAAGGCGCATCTGGTTAAACCGAGCCGTGAAAGAAGATTTTCAATGCTGATAGAAAATTCTGCAACGCCATCTCCATCTGTTTTCAGTGGCAATCTGTAATGAAAATCCTTGCTATACCATGGTAGGTACTTGTAGATGGTAACATTTCTCTCCCATACATTGTTGCTCTCGTTGGACTCCTTTACAACATTTTCGGGATCAATTTTTATCACAAACTTCTGGGAATCAAATCCACGCGGTGTGATGTTCACCGGAAGAACCACCGTATCTCCAAGACCTATCGATTCTTCAACGGATATAGTCTTTTTGCTCATACCCGCTGTTATCTCGACCTTGAATGTTCTCTCTACCGCGTGTCCGGAATTTTCTATGTGTATCCTGAGCTCAACGTTTTTACCATCGGCGAGTTTCTCTTCAAACCCCTCCACTTTGCTCACAAATAGGTCGGGTTTTGTCTCCCTCACATGGACCAGTATAATCCTTTCGTTATTCTGCTCGTTTTCCTCGCATATCCAGTTATAGAAATCCGCAATAACTCTTATGAGGTGGTCGCCCGGCGCGAGAGACAAAGTGAAAGTGACATTTTTGGTTATCCCACCTCTCAACCCATTTATCTCCTCTGTATCTACAATACTTCCATCCACCTCCACGGCCACACAAAATGTCTGATAGACATCCTCTCCCGAATTTTCTACAGATACGTTGAGATTTACAATGCCTTCATCTATAACCTCGCCACCGCGAATGGATGTTCCAGCTATGTGAAGATCGGGAAAACCCGATGCCATTGCCAGAGGCAGATAGGATATAGGGATAACAATGGCTATAAGAAACACTATACTCTGGGCGGATCTCTTCATGATTCTTCCCCTCCTTGTCCCCTCCTCAGCTTAGAGCATATAATTTAATGTATATTTCTACTTTTCTATTAACAGATTCTCTCAGTTATCCGGATTCCATTCATCCAGATTCGTACCGCAACATAGAAAAATTATGATGACAATGTTAATAATTGCTGTGCAACTATGTGGAAAATAAGTGCAATTCTGATAAGTTTCCTGCTCATTGTTCCTGTTCTGTTGAGCATGGTAAATGCAGATGTGTCTCAAAACGAACTCGATAAAGAAAGACTCACGGTATGGAAGCATATTCCATTAAAATACCGTCTGGATAGGATAGACGGTGGAACCGTTTTCGGTTTATTTGTGGTGTTCAACGGGAAAGAAAAAGCCCATGTCATACTCCTCTTCCGTAAAATCGTCCCACCAGGACATGTAGCACTTGACATGCTGTGCACCAAAATATCCATCTTGGTGATAGATTGCAACCAGCAGGTATTCAGCTACGTCGAATTAAAAAAGAACGATCACCTCTTCGTGAATAACTGGTTTGATATGCTGAAGTTAGACAAACCCGATTACGGTAAGTTCTACACCATCGAAATAAAGATTTACGGAAACTACGAGTAATCCGCTGCAAAAATACTTTAACCACTTTTTCCTTTCCTGAAAGCATGGCTGATTACAGAGTAAAAGACATTAGTCTTGCAGAGCAAGGGAAAAAACTGATTTACTGGGCGGAACAGCACATGCCAGTTCTGATGAAGATAAGGAAAGATTTCGAAGAGAGAAAACCCCTTAATGGCATAACGATAGGTTGTTGTCTGCACGTTACAAAGGAGACAGCTGTTCTGGTCAAAACTCTCAAGGCTGGCGGCGCCGATGTATATCTTGCGGGTTCAAATCCACTCTCTACCAATGATGCTGTAGCTGCCGCTCTTGCAGAAGATGGAATACATGTTTTTGCGTGGAGAGGGCTTAACGAGAAGGAATATTACGAGTGTATAGACAGCGTGATAGATGCATCCCCGAGAATTACCATGGACGACGGTGGTGATTTGGTAACGAGGTTGCACACTGAAAGAAGAGACAAGATAGGAGAGGTGATTGCGGGAACAGAAGAGACAACAACCGGAGTAAATAGACAGAGGGTAATGGCTGAGAAGGGAGAACTCGAGTATCCGATAATAGCTGTGAATGATGCTCTCACCAAACATCTCTTCGACAACAGATATGGAACCGGGCAGAGCACCATAGATGGTATACTCAGATCCACCTCTGTACTCTTGGCAGGCAAAAATTTCGTTGTATGCGGATACGGCTGGTGTGGGAGAGGTCTAGCGATGAGAGCCAGGGGAATGGGTGCCAATGTGATAGTTACGGAGGTAGACCCCGTAAAAGCACTCGAGGCGGTTATGGATGGCTTTAGGGTTATGCCGGTAGCGGAGGCTGCGAAGATAGGAGATATTCTTGTTACCGTCACTGGAAACAAGCATGTTATAGGAAAGGAGGCGATAGACAACCTCAAGGATGGTGCAATCATCGCCAACTCGGGGCATTTTGATGTGGAGATCGATATACCCTATCTCGAGAGCGTATCTACGGAGTGGAGAGAGATAAGACCAAATGTGAAGGAATATCATCTCATCAATGGTAAAAAGGTGTATCTCTTGGCAGATGGCAGGCTTGTAAATCTTGCAGCTGCAGAAGGGCATCCAAGCGAAGTGATGGACATGAGTTTTTCGAATCAGGCTCTCGTCGCCGAATGGCTACTCGATAATGCGGAAAAACTCGAGAAAAAGGTTCACTCTGTGCCATACGAAATCGACAGGAAGGTTGCAGAACTGAAACTCGAAACCATGGGTATAAAAATAGATGTGCTCACCGAGGAGCAGAAAAGATACCTGAGCGAATGGAAAGAGGGAACATAGTTGATTATGTTCTGCTCAGGAGATTTTCCTGGGAATATACAGATCTAGAGGGTTATTTACATCCTGCCCGTTTTTCTGGCAACAGTTAAGAGCCTGGAGGCGGATGGCGGATATGCGAAGCCACCACGGGCGATTTGGACGAGCAAAGTGGAGATCGAGATACGAGGTACCGAGAAGCTGGCAGTGCGTGGATGTCATCGACATCCTTTGATTTTGCCAATTATTTTAAAGTGGAACAATTTTTCAGTTAGAGGAAAGTCACTACGGACAGGGTGATGAATGAGTCCCATAAAGAGATTGCTCTGGTGGATACTTGCGGGATCTGCCGGTGGGCTAAATAGAGGAAGGATTCTGGAAATCCTCTTCGAAAAACCGAGTAATGCTAACGAGATATCGAAAATCCTGAAACTGGATTACAAGACGGTGAGGCATCATTTAAAAGTTCTCGAGAAGAACAATCTGGTAACCTCAATGGGTGTCGATTATGGTAAGGTTTACTTTCCTTCTGATCTCTTGGAAAACAACAGGGATATCTTTCTTGAGATTTGGAGTAAAATTGGGAAAAAGGAAATAAAGGGGAAAGAGGTGAAATAAGATGGGAATGGGTATGGAACCTAGGGCAAAGGCTACACTCATCATGATAATGTTGCTGGTGATTGGTCTCACACTCGGTTATCTCGTTGCGGTGAGTACATTTCCAAAACTTGAAAAAAGGATCGAGGATAAATTCAATGAAAGGGCAATTGGAGCAATAAGGCAGATATACGTATTCAAAAATATAATCGTCATGGTCAATATCTCCCTGCTATTCAGCTTACTCGTCGTATATATCCACAGTTTTCTCAGGACATCATCGAGTTTTCTTCTCGGATTGTCGGTATTCATCGGTGTCCTTCTGGTCCAATCCGTGCTTTCGCTACCGGTTTTGCATGTAGTTTTCGCCAGTTTGCCCAATTTCAGTTTGATAGGGGCACTGCAGGACATATTTGAAATGATTGCCCTCATCATCCTCTTTTACCTGAGTATGGAATAAATTGGAAAAGAATCTGGTAAAATTGTATTAAGGAGAAATATCCATAAGAAAAAAATCGTGGTGAGATAATGAGAAGAATGATCCTGGCAATATTGATGGGGCTACTGATACTCTCGATACCGATTGCATCGTCAGCATTGCCTTCAGAGAAGGAGAAATCGCGCAGTGATCCCCTTCTGAGACTTCCCAAAGAGCCGGAAAGGAGGGGGCACGGAGTGAAGGTAATCGGTAAGTGGGGATACAGAGGGGAAAATCGAAGTGCGGGATATTTCGTCATGGTACTGAAAAGAGCGAGAAAGAGATTGATCTTGGTTAAGGGGTTACTGAACACGACGGATGGTTCAGCAAAGGCGAAGTTTTTTGGAATAGCGAAAAGATGCTTCCTTAACGGGGTCGTGAGATACGATAACAAGACCGTACCCGTGGTAGGGCTACTGAAACTCGACAGAGATAACAAGATGGTCATGGTAAAGTGGATGTCTCCAAGAGTAAGTGGATGGGCTGTGGGAAGAATATCTGTACGTTCGGCACCGTCCTAGTATTCCGGAGTAAAATATAGGCGTCCTCTAATTTTTTCTTCTTCCGCGGTGTAACGTCAAAAACTTTGACATCAAACGCAATAAACGGTGACATTGCAATCAAATATTATCGAAATATTTTCATAGAAACCAAAATTTGGAAACTATCCCGAAAAATCAAAACCTTTATTAAATATAGTGCGCATATTATACTTTCCAGAAAAGAGGTAATCCGGTGCACTTATGGGAAGACGAACCTTGGTAATATTAATCGTTGTGACATCTCTCCTTTTAACCTTTTGCTATCCCACAGTCTTTTCATCTTCTCAGACCAGAGAATTTTACATTCTTTATTTCAGGGAGAACATGTTGCCCTATCTCTCTCGATCGCCGCCCACCGAGAGAGAGGGAAATCTCACGCTGGCAAAGGAGTTCCGCATATCGAACATTACCGCGGTGGAGGACACCATCTATCTCGACCTTTATTTCAAGGCACCTCTTTTCAACTTAACGGGACTCATAAATCTGTTCGTGATAGTGGTCTCTGCGTTTTCCAACATGAGCATGGAAATGTCGGCCGATAATAAGAGCATAATCGATTTTATGAAGGAGCTGATCGAGAACGCTTCCAAGCCAAGCTGGAACTTCACCCTGCATCGGGAAAACCTAGTGCTTCCTCAAATCGGATACAACATAACTATATCGATAGGTAACGTGACGGTGCATAAGGTTATAACTGTGGAACTGATGGAAGAGGATGATGGTTTTAAAACGGCGCACTCAATGGAGGATATCTTCGAAAATCTCACCAGTTATATCCAGATGTTGACCAAAATGAAAAACAGAGTGGTTCACAAGACCTTCAAGATAGATGGTATAAAAGTGGATGGGAAAGATAAAAAGGATATGGTTGTGAGTGTACAATGTACCGATGAAACTCTTCGGGCTATCGCACCTTTCATAGAACTTTTTAAGCTTGCGAACGAAAGCGAATTGAAGGCGCTTGTGGAACTATATCTCGGTTTTGCGAATCTGACGAAGTTCAGTATTTTCTCGGGAGCATTTGTGAACATCCTCATAATGGTTATAAATTGGATATCGGGAAGTGTTGGGTTTATCTACAACTCTGCAGATTATCCGTCTAACCTCAAATTTTACGGTTTCATATCTGGAAGTGAGCGATTTGGCATGGAGAGGTATTATTTGAAAGGTGTGAAAACAGCATCCGGTCATTCTCTCATCTTGGATGAAAGCGAGGAATTATCCAATGAGACGATAGAGAAAGAGATATCATCAAATGCCCTCACGTGGGTATCCGAGCCTTTTGCCGAGCCGGTCAGGATACTGGGTAATTTTTCCCTTCATCTTTATATAAAATGTAAGAATCCGGCAGGAATCTATCCGGTAGAGATATCTCTCCTTGACAAGTTAGGATACTACTCTACAGAGATAGAAACCACTACAACGAAAATATATGGATTTAAGTACATTAAACCCTCCATATTCGATGTCACGATAGAGAATGTTGACCATACATTTGAAAAGGGTCACTCCCTCTCGGTGAGATTGACGCTCACCAACAGAAGCGTGGCTGGCATAGAGTTCACGCTGTACCGTCCAACTATCCTGTTTAACTCCACGGAATATCCATCCTGTGTGGAATTCACCACGGCACCCCTCGATGACATCAAACTCGCATTCTCTAATGACACCGAATTAAATCAGGAAATAAGGAGAGTTGACGTAAAGCATTACAACGTAACGATCACAAACAGGGGAGAAACGGGAGATAACATCACTCTCAGCTTAATTCTCTACGATGAGGACTACTATCAGTGGCCATCCGGCTGGCGGGTGGTGATAAAGCTTCCAAACGGCACGGAAGAAGAGGTCTACTCGGACTGGGACGGAGAGATGTACCTATCCGGGGAGGACAGCAAAAAGATATCCGTTGATATATACCCGTCTCCAGATTCCAAAGATGGCATGGAAATCACTTTCATATTCTCAGCATCTGGAGAGTACAGGGGGTCAGATGTGATTCATGACACCATCAAATTATCCGTGGGCGAAATCGGGATAGTTTTTGTCGAGGAGCCTGAGAACAGGGAGGTTGCACTCGGAAAAACCTGCACATACACTTTCAGGGTGAAAAATACCGGAAATGACGTGGACGATTTCCTGGTAAATGCTACATCCGAGCACAACTGGTTACTCAGCGATGGCGAGTTTGTGATAGACAATCTGTACCCGGGAAATGAGAGCGAGTTCAACATCACGGTAAGGATACCTGACAGCCTCCCCCATCTGCCTCTTGACGATGACCTCAAAGTGGTTGTGACATCATTATCTGATCCATCCAAAATGGATACGGCGTGGGTAATTACGACGGCCGTCGAGCCGACCATCATAGAGAGAATAAGCACCTTTTTTGGAAGTGTATACGGTGGACTGGAGGAGAAATTCGGAGGAAACGCCATATATATCGTGGCCGGTGCAATCGTTTTGATCATCTCCATTTTTGCCGTGCTGCTTTACATTCTCAGGAAAAAAGATATCCTTGTAATATGTACCGAGAGAATAAAGGAACTCACTCCAAATGAGGAAGGGAGATTTGATATTTTAGTAAAAAATATAACCAAGAAAAAAGTTTTTTATAAAATAGACACAAAAAAATCTTACATACCGGAAGGATGGGAAATAGAGGTACAGGAAGAGCAAATCGAGCTCAACCCCGGAGAGGAAAGGATGCTATCCATAAATGTAAAAGCAACTCCACGCATCAATCCCGATGAATGGGCCGAAATCAATCTCCGTTTCATTCCCGAGAAGGGAAGGAAAAGTTACAAGATGACACTGCTTGCTCTACCCAAGGATGCAAAAATTGATTTGAAGATGGAAAACGTCACTCACTCCCCCAAGACATTCAAATCCGGAGACACCGTAACAACAAAGTTTAATATCGTCAACAGCGGAAATGTAAGCGCAAAGAACATAAAGATTTCCCTGCATCTCAATGGGATAAAGATGAATGAGGTTGACATTCCCGAGATCCCGCCAGGCGGATGCGCAAAGGTCGAGATCCCCTGGCTGGCATATCCCGGTAAGAATGACATTCATATCACCGCAGAGATGTGAAAGCCATGATGGAAAAAGTGGATAGAGGGGAATTGATAAAGGCCGAGAAAAAGTACCAGATGCTGATCGAGAAGAGAAACGAGCTCAACGAGATTGCAAGGGTACTCAGGGAGGAAAGAAAACTCCTCGTTGAAAGGAAGAAACAGTTACTCGAAGAGATGAAAAAAGCCAAGGAACTCAGGGACAAAACCGTTCAGGAGATGAAGAAGCACAAGGAAATGAGAAACAAACTGCAACAGGAGGCAAAGAGATTGATAGAGGAGAGAAGGAAAAACAGAAAACTCATGATAAAGAGCCTGCCACTCAGGGTGGAGGAGATAAAAGCTGACATACAGATGCTTGAATACAGACAGGAAACCACACCTCTGACCAAGGAAGAAGAAGACAGAATAATCGAGGAGATAAGGAAGAAAAGAGAAGAGTATGAAAGGTTGAAAAAGGAACTGGAAAAGCAGGAGGCAATAGAGATAAAGTTGAGCGAGGCGGAAAAAGCCATAGATGAACTGTTCAAGAGAGCCAATCGGGAACACGAGATGGTCATCAAACTCTACGAGGAGAGTCAGAAATATCATGAGAGATACATCAAACTCGTTCATGAGGTGGCTGCCCTCATAAACGAGATCAAGAAGAAACAGGAAGAATTCCTGGAGGTTAAGAAACAGGCCGATGAATATCACAGAAAAGCCGTGGAGATGAGATCAAAGATTATATCGATAAGAAAAGAGTTGAGAGGGAAGATCGACGAAGCCAAAAAAGCCATAGAGGAGATAAATGTCAGAGCGAAACAGGCTCTCTTTGATGAGAAGAAACTGGAGGAGCTTGCCGAAAAAGCCGTGGAAAACCTCAAGAAGGGCGGAAAGATAAGCATCGGTTTATAATATTCGTAAATTGCCGAAATTCAAATCGACAATTTTAAATAAAATAGGGATTTTGCACCACCGATGCCCATGGAAGAGATTGGTATAGCGAGTTATGGTGCATACATACCGATGAACAGGATAAAGGTGGAGGAGATAGCATCAACATGGGGGAGAAATCCAGAGAACATAAAGAAAGGTCTCAGAATATCGGAAAAATCCGTACCATCCCCGGATGAGGATACCGCCACGATCAGCGTAACCGCAGCGAGATACGCTCTCTCCAGGATTGATATAAATCCCGCAGATATCGGTGCGATATTCATAGGAAGCGAATCTCATCCCTATGCTGTGAAACCGACCAGTACAATTGTTGGAGAGGCGATAGGATCAACTCCAGAGCTCATGGCTGCGGACTACGAGTTCGCATGTAAAGCGGGAACGGCGGCAATCCAGAACTGTCTCGCTCTCGTGAGGGCGGGGATGATAAAGTACGGTCTCGCCATAGGTGCAGATACCGCCCAGTCGGCGCCGGGCGACGCACTGGAGTATACGGCATCCGCAGGCGGTGCGGCCTTTATTATAGGAAAGGATAACGTCATAGCCAGGATAAATTACACGTGCTCTTTTGCCACCGATACACCCGACTTCTGGAGGAGAGAGGCGAGAAAATATCCGAGACATGGGGGTAGATTCACGGGGATGCCCGCATATTTCAAGCACATAACGGAGGCTGCAAAGATGCTCATGAGCAAGATGGGGACAAAACCAGAGGATTACGATTATGCTGTTTTTCATCAGCCGAACGGAAAATTCCCGCTGACCGTGGCAAAGATGCTCGGTTTCAGGGAGGAGCAGGTTCGGCAGGGATTGCTGACGCCACTCATAGGAAATACCTACTCCGGAAGTTCACCACTTGGTCTCTGCTCGGTCTTGGATGTTGCGAAGCCGGGTGACAGGATAATGATGGTGAGCTATGGTTCCGGAGCGGGTTCGGACGCATTTGATATAACCGTTACCGACAACATAAAGAATTTTCAGAAAGAAAAAGCCCCAACTGTGAAGCAACTCATCGAGAGGAAGAGGTACATTAACTATGCGGTATATGCGAAATATAGAGACCTTCTCTATTGGGAGTGATCCGTATGAGGGATGTTGCCATTATTGGTGTTGGAATAACAAAATTTGGTGAGTTGTGGGATAAGTCTTTCAGAAATCTGATATCTGAAGCGGGAACCAAAGCCATACTCGATGCTGGCATAGAGGGAAAGGAGATAGATGCCCTGTTTGTTGGTTCGATGAGTCCGGGTAGATTCGTTGGTCAGGAGCACGTTGGCGCGCTGGTTGCCGATAGTTCAGGTTTGCATGTGATGAACATCCCCACAACAAGGGTAGAGAATGCATGCGCATCCGGAGGTCTCGCCCTGCGACAGGCGTATATCTCGGTTGCATCCGGAATGCACGATATCGTCGTTGTTGGCGGTGTTGAGAAGATGACCGATGTTATAGGAGGGGAAGCCACAGATATTCTCGCGATGGCCGCAGATCAGGAATGGGAGGCATTCTTTGGTGTGACATTTCCCGCGCTGTATGCGATGATCGCCAGAAGACACATGCACGAATATGGTACAACGAGGGAGCAACTTGCAGAGGTTGCAGTTAAAAATCATGATAACGGTTTGCTCAATCCAAACGCTCACTTCCGCAGAAAGATAACGGTTGACAGTGTTCTGAATGCAACGATGGTTGCAGACCCCCTCACAGTTTTAGATTGTTCTCCGATAAGCGATGGCGCCGCCGCATTAGTGCTTGCTCCTCTCGATAAGGCAAAACAGTACACGGATAAGATAGTAAAAATATCTGGTTCTGGTCAGGCATCGGATTCCCTCGCTTTGCATGGTAGAGAGGATATATGCACTTTCAAGGCAACTGTAGAAGCAGCAAGGCAGGCGTACAAGCAGGCGGGCGTGGAACCCAAGGATATCGATCTCGCGGAGGTTCACGACTGCTTCACGATCGCCGAGATCTTGGCTATAGAAGATCTTGGATTCGTCAAAAAGGGAGAGGGTGGGAAGGCGGCGGAGGAGGGTAGAACGAGGATAGACGGCGATATCCCGATAAATCCAAGTGGCGGTCTGAAGGCGAAAGGTCATCCTGTAGGTGCCACTGGTATAGCTCAGGCAGCGGAGGTTACACTCCAGCTCAGGGGAGAAGCGGGTAAAAGACAGGTGAAGGATGCGGAGATAGGGTTAACTCACAACATTGGAGGAAGTGGAGCAACATGTGTTGTTCACATACTGGAGGTGGTGTGAGATGACCACGGTCCCGAGGTTCTGGAGAGAGATTCCGCAGAGGTACAATCTCATAGGAACAAAATGTAAAATCTGCGGAAGAGTCTATTTCCCACCGAGGGAGGTATGCCCCTACTGTAGAAGAAAAAGTCTGGAAAACATGGAAAAAATCAGATTGAGTGGAAAGGGCACGATATATTCCTACACCATAATCCATACCCCTCCTTCCAAATTCGAGGGCCAGGCGCCGTATGCCGTGGGAATAGTCGAACTCGAAGAGGGACCGAGAATCACCTCCCAGATAGTCGATTGCGAACTCGACGAGATCAAAATAGGTATGAAGGTGGAAGCGGTATTCAGAAAGATACAGGAAGATGGGGATACGGGAGCCATATATTATGGTTTCAAATTCAGGCCGGTAGAAAATGAGAGCGAAAGATAACCTGGCCGAAAAGATAGCCGGTGAGATAACACTCAGTCCAAATCCGGGGAAGACGATAAGAAAATGGAGAGAGATATTTGAGATATCACAGGTGGAACTCGCCGAAGCCCTCGGTGTATCTCCAAGTGTTCTCAGCGATTATGAATCTGGGAGGAGAAGATCACCGAGGATCAAGAGTGTTAAAAGGATAGTGGAGGCACTATTCAAAATAGATGAGGAGAGAGGCGGTAAGGTACTGCATAGATATGCTTCGATGGTGAATCTGCCGGAGGGTATAATAGATATCATGGAGTATCCCTACTCCGTACCGGTGAGGGATTTCATAGATGCCATAGATGGCAAAATATTGAACTCCCCCAGAAATGTTGACAGAATGACCATAAAGGGATTCACACTCGTTGACAGCATAAAAACGATAAAATCTCTCGATTCCTCTGATTTCATACATCTTTACGGATGGAGCACCGAGAGAGCCATCATATTCACCGGCGTACAGTATGGGAGAAGCCCCATGATAGCTATAAAGGTTCATCCGGTGAAGCCAACGGTGGTTGTATACCATAAACCGAGTGCCATCGACCCCCTCGCAATCAAACTCGCGGACGCCGAAAATATACCCCTGATACTGACAGATATACCGCTGAAAGAATTAATAGAGAGAATGCGTTCTCTGAAAAGGAGATAGGATGGAGCTTACCGGTCTGTGCAGTGTGTGTGGAAGACCCGGAGCGAGATATACATGTATGCTGTGTGGAAGACTTGTGTGTGAGAGATGTTATGATCCACTGCACAGAATCTGTGTGGTCTGTAAAAGATCAAAAACGCTGTAATATGGAGAACCTCGGTTAACATAGATCTGACCATCTAATAGAGCGTTCATCATGGTAAAAATAAAATCCCTCGATACTTATCACTTATTGTGTTTGTCAGTCACGAGTTCATAAAGCCGAGAACCATAGAGCACAGAAGTTACCAGGTGTCCATAGCACAGTCGGCGCTGAATCAGAATACGCTGATAGTTCTCCCCACGGGTATGGGAAAGACGGTTATCGTTTTGCTGGTGATTGCCGAAATTCTGAAAAGAGGGAAAGGGAAGATACTGTTTCTGGCACCAACAAAGCCTCTCGTGATCCAACATTCAAAGTTTCTGAAAGAGCATCTGCTCATAGATGAAGAGAGCATAGTATCATTCAGCGGTGAGGTGCCTCCGGCAAAGAGAGAAAATCTGTGGAGGAAAGGAAAGATCATCGTATCGACCCCACAGGTTATAGAGAACGATATCCTCTCCGGAAGAATAGACCTCTCTGAAGTTGCTCTCGTCATATTTGATGAAGCCCACAGGGCAGTCGGAGCATACTCCTATGTATTCGTTGCCAGAAAATACAGAGAAAAAAATCCAGATGGTCTGATTGTGGGAATGACCGCATCCCCCGGTAGCGAGATAGAAAAGATAATGGAGATCTGCAGAAATCTGAATATTAAAAATATAGAGATAAGGACCAAGGATGATCCGGATGTTAAACCCTACGTTCAGGAGATGAAAATCATATGGAAAAAGGTTGAACTCCCTCACGAGTTCTCAAGAATAATAAACATTCTGAAAGAAGCTATTTCCGAGAGGCTCAGGGCGCTTAAAGAGGCGGGCGCCATAGAGAGTGCATCGGTATCGAAAATAAGCAGAAAAAAACTGCTCGAGATACAGGAGAAGGTCAGAAGGTCTATAGATGAAGGTAGAGTCAGTAACGTCCTGTTCACGATAGCGTCTCTTCAAAATGAGGCACTGAAGATATACCATGCTCTTGAACTTCTTCAGACCCAGGGCTCCACGGCTTTGAAGAGGTTTTTTGAAAAACTTCAGGTTGAAGCAAGATCCAAGGGAGGTAGCAAAGCATCAAAGGTTCTCATGAAAGACCCTCTCATAATGGAAGCCATGGCGTATGTTAAAGATTTGAAGATAGAGCATCCGAAGATAAGGGAGATTGTCGATATAGTCAGAGAAGAGATGGAAAGGAACCCGGATTCCAGAATAATAATATTTACGAACTACAGAGACACGGCCATAAAGGTTGAAGAAGCGCTCGGGGAATTGCCCAATGTCAGACCCGTGAGATTCATAGGTCAGAGCTCCCGGGGAGAGGAAAAGGGCATGAGTCAGAAGAGGCAGGCAGAAATCTTGGAGAAATTCAGGGAGGGGGCTTACAATGTCATGATAGCGACATCTGTCGCGGAGGAGGGCATAGATATACCTTCTATGGATATGGTGATATTTTACGAACCCATCCCCTCTGAGATAAGAACCATACAGAGGAGGGGCAGAACCGGGCGCCGGCAGGCTGGAAAGGTGGTTATACTTATGGCCAAGGGAACACCCGATGAGGGCTATTACTGGTCAGCTGTTAAGAAGGAAAAGAGGATGAGAAGGGAACTGGAGATTCTGAGGAAGAAACTGAAAAGGAAACTGAAAGAGGAGAACATAACCCTTCTGAATTCTCAAAAAAGATTGACGGATTATATGGAGGAAGGGGGTGATGGAGGGGACGGCGAGGATCATGAGAAGAAAGAAGCGGAGGATATCAGTGTGGTTGCCGATACAAGAGAATGCAGAACGGAGGTGGTGAGGGAGCTGGCAGATAGGGGAGTGAAGGTTATTCCAACGCAGATAGAGGTTGGAGATTATGTTATATCGGACAGAATATGCATAGAGAGAAAGAGTTCAAGAGATTTTGTGGATTCGATGATAAATGGTAATCTCTTCAAACAGCTTGCAAACCTCAAGAATGCCTATGAGGTGCCGATTCTGATAGTGGAAGGTGGTGATATATTTACCTCGAGAAACGTGAACCCATCATCAATATACGGTTGTCTGGCATCCATAGTTGTGGATTATGGCGTACCCATTTTGCTCTCGAGGAGCCAGAGGGAAACCGCGAATATTATCATGGCGGTAGCAAAAAGAGAACGATTCAGAATGAAGAAAGAAATACCATTGAGGTCGGGCAGGAAAACGATGAACCTCAGGGAAAGACAACGGTATATAATCGAAGGTCTGCCAAATATCTCTTCGATTCTTGCAAAGAGGTTGTTAAGGCACTTTAAAACGATAAAAAACATAGCGAATGCCAACGAAGAAGAATTGCATCTCGTAGAGGGTATCGGAAAATCGATAGCAAAAGAGATTTTTCAGGTCTTCAACGAACCTTATGAGGAGGAATAAAAGCCTCTAACATGTCTGTTTCCTTCCATGAAAAACGCATAACGTTTTTATAGAGATGTCATATAACATGCTCTGGGTTTTGGGAAGGTGATGACAATGGCGGAGAAGGACAGCAATTTAATGGAACAGATTATTGGAAGTCTGGATATGTTAAATCAAGATACCTCTATACCGAGAAACATAAGGAGAGGGGCGGAGGAAGCGAAAAAAATGCTCCTGGATGAGAAAAACCCACTCGATGTGAGGGTCGCATCGGTTACGTCACTTCTGGATGAGCTCGCGAACGACCCGAATATACCCATTCATGGTAGAACTCTTATATGGAATATTATAAGTAAGTTGGAAGAACTCGTTTAGGAGTGTTTAAATGATAAGGATCGGGCCGGCTGGAATTCCTTTATCGTGTAAGGGGCGAACAAATAAGGATGGTATAATTTATGTGAAAAAAATCCTCGACCTGAATGCGATGGAGATACAGCTAATCAGGGGAATCCAGACGATGGATGACGAGGAGGCAGATTTCATAAGAAAATTTGCAGAGGAGAATGATATAGAACTTCACGTCCATGCCCCGTATTATACAAATCTGGCAGGTGACGATGAAGAGATAGAACTCAGCAAGAACAAAATCCTTTATTCTGGGAGACTTGCAAACAGATTGGGCGCAAAAATACTGGTGATCCATCCCGGTTTTTATGGAGGGAGGAGCAAAGAAGAAACGATGGAAAGGATAATCGAGAATGCGAAGGATATAGTATCGAGATTCAAGGAGGAAAAAATAAAGGTGAAACTCGGAATAGAAACGATGGGTAAACAGAAAGTCTTCGGTTCCTTAGATGAGGTTATAGAAGTTTGTAAGAAGGTAAAGGGAACGGTTCCCGCCATAGATCTGGGACATATCCATGCAAGATGCAATGGCTGTCTCAAAACAAGAGAGGATTTCGAAAAGATATTTGAAAAACTCAAACCGCTGAAATTGAAGCACTATCTGATTCATGTAACGGGCGTGCTCTATGAAAATGGAAATGAATACTATCACATCCCCATAAAAAAAGGTGATATGCCACTCGAGCCACTCATCGACATAATACTGGACAACAAGTACAATGTAACTCTCATCTCGGAGTCGCCTCTCCTTGAGCATGACGCCATGTACATAAGATTGCAGATAGAGAGGGCCATACAGAAGAGGACGGGAATAGAAAACCCAGATTATAGAGACCTATCTTCACTATGAACACCTTCAAGGAATCCACAAAGTATATAATGCAAAAAGTGGAGCAGATGCTTTCAAGTATAGATGAGAAACGGATAGAAGAGATTTGTGAGGTTTTCCTGAAAGCGGATAGAATATTCCTGTACGGCGCCGGCAGGAGCGGTCTCGTCGCGAAAGCTTTTGCCATAAGACTTGTGCATCTCGGTTTGCAGACATATGTTATAGGTGAGACGATAACACCTCCGGTTAGAGAAAACGACTTGATTGTTGTCATATCCGGCTCTGGAGAGACGATACCTTCTGTCATGACCGCGGAGATCGCCAAGAAGATGGGTGCGAAACTAGTGGTCATAACATCCAGAGAGGATTCGAGAATAGCCAGATATGCAGATATAACGGTGGTACTCTCTGTTGAACATGAGGAGGAGAAAAAGAAACGTCTTTCTCCGCTCGGGACGCTCTTCGAGGCATCGGCATGGATTTTCACGGATGGACTCGTGGCTAAACTCATGGAGATGAAGGGAGAAAGCGAGGAGAAAATGAGAGAGCGACACGCGACCCTGCAGTGAGGGGTGG
>CAYSPA010000016.1:0-20544 GCA_964432835.1 uncultured Thermoplasmatales archaeon
TATAGAAGTGATCAAGACCCATACAAAAATCGATGAGGGAATCCCAGTCAGAAATGTTGGAAAATGCTTCTGTTGGATTTATTGGTATGGATATCCCAGTAAATCCGATTATACCTGGAAGACGGATATAATACGGGGGTGGTGGGAATGGATACTGGATAAAGAGAGGCCCCATAAATGCTACCAAGAACAGGAAAGAGAGAAAATCGAACAACAGTCTAAGATGATAATTCGAGATTTGTTCCTCGATTTGCATAGCCCGATATTCAATAATCTGAGCATATTCTCCGCAAATTTTTCCGTCCCATTCTTTAACGCCTTTAAGTCCACATGTCCACAGCCATCCCTCAGACGGATAATATGAATCGGTTTGATGTTCATACATCGCCGGACTCACGCCACCTATCCCAATCTTTGCTCCAAACTGAAGCAAAGGAAGAAAATTAAAGCGGGCAACTGGAGTAAGCGTCCATATGGCAAGGATAAATGTTTGAAGCGTTTCGAGGTGGCAATAAATCGGCCCATATTCTTCTGTATATCTTTCGAGTAATCGTAGTATCATGGATAATGACTGGTAAGCGATGAGGAAAGACAGTGTGGAAAGGAGACGAAATGGCATAGATGGCAAAGATACACACGAAGTGAAAGTTAGTTTTCCAGAAACCAGACACATGAGATTATCACTTCCTGAAAGATAACCCGTTTTTTGTAGCTTCTTTTCCAGAACCTTTATAGCCCTATAACTGCCCGTCACCATTTTTTGTATCTCTTTCACATCGGTTGAGGGGATAAACCCACACTCTGCAAGTTTCAGAACGGTTTCATTGAAAATCCTTTTTGCATCTTCCATACTTGTTGTATTTTGAAGCTTTCTTCTACTCTCATTGATTATTTTATAGAGCTTTACAATGTTGCTGGAAGATACGTTAACCGTGTATTTTTTCACGCCATCGGGCGAATAAACATTGATCGTGATACCCGTTGATTCCCGCGGAGATCGTTCTTTGCCATGAACGATTTCTCTCGATGCCACTCCGGATGATGATATGGAGCCGATGAACAGGACAACTATCACAAAGATGGGAAACAACGTTCTTTTCATACCTTCCGGTAGATGAACTATTTTCACGAGATTTATAATGACTTCCACGATATATAAATATTCACTCAAAAATGCCATTATCCCGGTTCACCCATTTTGAAACGAGGTTTACCTTCAGCAACATTTTAATACAACATGTTTTATGTGGGTGCTGATTAAGGAAAGAGAGGTTGTTACCATGGAGGAAGTGTTCATAAAGTGGTTTAACGAACTCGGGATCAAGGACGTTCCACTGGTTGGGGGCAAGAATGCATCGCTCGGAGAGATGATAAAGAATCTTTCCAGCAAGGGCGTGAACGTTCCAAATGGTTTTGCGATAACTGCCTATGCGTACAAGTACACCATAGAGAAGGCGGGAATAGCCGAGAAGATAAAGGAGATACTGCGGGGACTGGATACTCATGATGTTAAGGATCTCGCGGAGAGAGGAGAAAAGATAAGGAACCTCATAAGAAACGCACCCCTGCCCAAGGAACTCGAGGAAGAAATCAGAAAGTACTACAGAGAGATGGAAAAGATGTACGGAAAGAATGTAGATGTAGCAGTGAGAAGCAGTGCAACCGCAGAGGATTTACCGGATGCGAGCTTTGCGGGTCAGCAGGAGACATTCCTCAACGTTAGAGGAGAAGATGAGCTCATAGAGAAGGTTAAGGAGTGTTTCGCCTCTCTCTTCACAAACAGAGCCATATCCTACAGGGAAGACAAGGGATTCGACCACTTCAGCGTGTATCTCTCCGTTGGCGTGCAAAAAATGGTGAGATCAGATCTCGCAAGCTCCGGAGTGATGTTCACTCTCGATACAGAAAGCGGATTTAGAGATGTTGTTTACATAACCGGAGCATACGGTCTTGGAGAGAACGTGGTTCAGGGTAAGGTAAATCCCGACCAGTTCTACGTTTTCAAACCAACCCTCAAGAAAGGCTACAGGCCAATCATAGAGAAGAAACTCGGAACAAAGGACAAGAAGCTAATCTATGGCGAAGGCGGAGGCACCGTAGAGGTTGATGTGGATCCAGAAGACAGAAAGAAGTTCGTTCTGAATGATGATGAGATTCTCAAACTCGCCGAGTGGGCGTGCATCATAGAAGAGCATTATGGTAAACCGATGGACATAGAGTGGGCAAAAGATGGTATTACGGGAGAACTTTTCATTGTTCAGGCAAGACCGGAGACAGTCCACTCTCAGAAGAGTTACGCAACCGTTGAGACTTATGTTCTTGAGGAGAAAGGGAAGGTACTCATAGAAGGAGAGGCGGTGGGCACAAAGATAGGGCAGGGAGAGGTAAACGTCATAGAGAGTGCAAAGGACATTCACAAGTTCAAGAAGGGACAGGTTCTCGTTACTGATATGACAGACCCCGACTGGGAGCCGATAATGAAGGTAGCATCTGCGATAGTTACAAACAGAGGGGGAAGGACATGTCACGCAGCAATCGTATCGAGAGAGCTTGGAATCCCATGTGTCATAGGTACGGGAAATGCGACAGAGGTTCTGAAGAATGGTCAGAAGGTTACCGTTGATTGCTCTGAGGGTGTGGGAAGAATCTACGACGGTCTTCTCAAATTCAGGGTTGAAAAACTTGATCTGGATAAACTTCCAAAAACGAAAACGAAAATCATGATGAATGTTGGTGTGCCAGAAAAGGCATTTTCCCAGGGAATGATACCAAACGATGGCGTCGGTCTCGCGAGGGAGGAGTTCATCATAAACTCGTACATAGGCATTCATCCGCTCGCCCTCATAGATTACGAGAAACTCAAGGAGAAAGCCAAAGAAGATGAGAGGATCGCCGAGGTAGTGAAAATCATAGAGGAGAGAACCTATGGATACGAAGACAAATCGGAATTCTTCGTGGATATGCTCGCGAGAGGCATTGCAAGGATAGCGGCAGCGTTTTATCCAAAAGATGTGATTGTGAGACTCTCCGATTTCAAGAGCAACGAGTATGCAAATCTGATAGGCGGATTCCTCTATGAGCCAAAAGAGCACAACCCCATGATCGGATGGAGAGGTGCATCGAGATACTACGATGAGAAGTTCAAGCCGGCGTTTGCTCTCGAATGCAAGGCAATAAAGAAAGTCAGAGATGAAATGGGTCTCACGAATGTCAAGGTGATGATACCTTTCTGTAGAACTCCAGAGGAGGGTAGAAAGGTCATAGAGGTGATGAAAGAATTCGGTCTCAAACAGGGAGAAAACGGTCTTGAAGTCTACGTGATGTGCGAAATCCCATCGAATGTGATCCTCGCAGATAAGTTTTCAGAAATCTTCGATGGATTCAGCATTGGATCTAATGACCTCACTCAGCTCACACTCGGTTTGGATAGAGATTCTGATCTGGTTGCACACCTCTTCGATGAGAGAAACGAAGCGGTAAAGAGACTGGTCAAACAGGTCATAGAGGTTGCTCATGCACACAATCCAAGGAGAAAAGTTGGAATCTGCGGCCAGGCGCCCAGCGACTTTCCGGAATTTGCGGAATTTTTGGTAGAGTGTGGCATCGATTCGATGTCCCTGAATCCAGACGTTGTCGTGAAGACAAAGCTCCTGGTTGCAGAGGTCGAGAAGAAGCTCGGAATACAGTAAATTACACGCTCCAGTACCAGGACAGCACCTCTTTCAATTTATTTATCCTCTCCCTCGTTATCTCTATTTTCGTGTCGGGTATTTCCTCTTCTGTTATCACCTCTCCTTTGCCAGTGAGTGCGCAGACAATATTATAATAGGATTTCACGCTCGCCTTACTGTTGTATCCACCTCCAAAAAGAACGAGGAGTTTTTTACAGGTTTTCTCACTCAGCTCTTTTATTCTGCTCGCCAGCATGTGATATGCCTGATATGTGAGGAGCATATCTGCGAGGGGATCGGTATGATGTGTATCAACGCCAGACTGGTAAACGATCATCTCCGGCTTGAACTGAAAAATTATATCGGGAACAATCTCATCAAACGCCTCAATGTAACTCTGGTTTCCTGAGCCAGGGACAAATGGTAGATTTATGGTGTATCCCTCTCCATCTCCTTCCCCCAACTCTTCTATGAATCCACTCCCGGGATAGAGGGTTTTGCCATCCTGATGGAATGATATCAGGAGAACATCTGGATCTCTATAGTATATCTCCTGGGTACCATTTGCATGATGAACATCGAGGTCTATTATTGCTACCTTCTTAATATTGTACTTCTCTCTCACATACTCTATTGCTACCGCAATGTCATTGAAGAAGCAGAACCCTGAGGATTTATCTCTCGAGGCGTGATGGAAACCACCAAGGGGGTTCATGGCTATCTCGCAATCCTTCATCAGAGACTCTGCGCCCTCCTTGCTTCCTCCGCATGCGATGCTTGCAATTTCAAAAATTCCCTTTGGTGCGGGCGTATCTATTGCAAGATATCCTCCTATCCTGCTGAGAAACTTAACCTTATCTATGTATTCTCTGGTGTGCACCCTCTCTAAATCCCTTTCGTCGCAGGGCGCGGGTTCTATAATTTCAAAATATCTATCCAATCCCTTTTCTCTGAGGAAGTCGAGCGTTTTCCTCGGCTTATCTCCTATCAGCGGATGGTCTTCACCGAGGTCATATTCATTATACCTCTCGTGATAGTAGAATTTAATCACAGAGAATGCCAAGATAAAATCTTTTTATTATGTTTTCTGTTCATAAATTGATGAAAAGATTTCCGTTGATTTACGTGTATGGCGGAAAGGTGATCGACGAGAGCGGAAGAAAGATGAAGGAATGGAAGGAAAAGATCGGGGAATTTGGAGAGATTTACATAATGGATCTTGATGGGATATCGAAAAATGAGCCCAACCTTGATTTTTACCAGTCCATATATAAAAAGAAGTGGATAGATGCATATCCGAGGAGATTTGAGGATGTTATGGACATCGTGGTTGCCGGAGCAGACAAAATTGTCATAAGAGGGAAATTCACGGAAGATGAGACGAAAAAACTTTTTGAAAATGTCGAGGTAGAACTGTATCTATCTCTCTCAGAGGATGCGGTGGAGCGGCATCTTCCAGAAAACGGTTGGAATGGATTTGTCTATCTCCTCAACAGAGCCATGGATGCAAGGGTAAAGGAATTTATATCCAAGTTACAAAATCTCTACATAGTTGCAAGGCGGAGGGATTACATCGACTTTGGGTGGATAGAGGATAGAGACATCCGGGGTGTGGTGTATCCACTATGGGAGATGGGGAAATAATCGAGGATGCGAAGAGAACGATAGCCTTCGTCTTTGAGAGATCGGGAAAAAGGGGGGTTTCTCCATCTGATTTCTATCTCACCCTCTCCATGGATCTGAGATGGTGTTCCATCGAGAAGGCGAAGAGGTTCTTGAGGTACGCGATGGACAAAAAACTGATATCAAATATCGAGGGAAAGCTCTATCCCAATTTTCCTCTCGATGATATAGAGATACCCTTCGGTTTCAGACCAAAAATCTTCGATGAGATAGAGGTGGAGGAAGAACTGAAGGAGAGGATAGTTCACTGGATATCCGATTCTACGGGTAAGAGCGTCGATGAAATATGGAGGGAAGTTGAAAACATCTCGGCGGAGAAATCCCTTCACATAGAAGTGGCAGCCCTATTTTATGCAAACAAACTCGGTCTCGATGTGGGAAAATACATCGATGAGGTCAGGAATTTCCTAAGAAGCGGATAAGGAGTGGGATGAGCAATATTCCCATACAGCTGCTTCGCCTTGCGCCCGTGAAGATGGGCAGTAGACCTATGGATGCACCCGTAAGAAGAATGAGCAGACCCGCGAATCCCGAGAACATGAAGACGAGTGCGATGATGAGAGAGATGCCCGCCCACGTGATTTTCTGGTAATTTATTTTTCCAATCTTTTCCGAGAGGAATTTACCGATGCGGCATGTGATTGGAAGAGAAAGAGATGCTGATATCACCACCGGGATGAGCAGGCAGAGCAAACTGTACGGTGGAAGGAAACCCTTCCATGTTTCCGCACCGATGAGATTTCTCACCACTACCGCAACGCCACTTCTCGTCTTTCCGATTACGAAGAGATTGAAGATCGTCGCTATGGATACAGCCGTGTTCACGGATGATAGAGTTATGATCGCCTGTCTCTCATCGCTCTCTCCGCGTGTTACCAGAGCGATAATCGTGCCTATGGCTGTTGTCACGCCGGGGATAATCGAAACAAGAATACCCGAAAAGGAGCCGGTGAGCACGGATACAATGCCGGATAGTTTATCTTCTCTCTGAAAAACGGGTTCATGCAACTCCTGCCTGACCATGCTCGTTTTTGATAACACCGAACTCAGAAGAGTTGAAAGCCCAAATAGACCGGCGAGCGAGGGAAAAAGAGAGCTGGACGGCAGTCCAAATGGCGATTCCAAAGGCAAGTCCAGAACGATCAATCCGTAAACTCCCGATAGAAGTAAAATCGTGGAAGAGATGAGCATGGCTTTTGGGGATTTCTCCGTTAGAATCATCACTGATATCACCGCGATTATTATCCACACCATGATTTCTTTAAGTGAGGCATACAGGTTTACAGGGTCGGACAGCAGAAATTTTAAAGAGAACATGAGGAGAATCGTTATAACAGCGGAGAAAAAACTTCCCATGGCGGAGAGGCAGATGGCTTCATATCCCCTTCCCTTCAGAAGAAGGGAATGGGTTGGTAGCATGGTGAGAGCGACCCCTTCCTCCGGAACGCCGAGAAATGTCGCCGGGATTATATTCACGAAGGTGTGTGCAATATAGACCGAGATAATAGATGATGAAACAAGCAATGGCATCAGGTAATCATCCACGCTCATGATATCTGATATAATCAGAAAAGGAGACTGAAAGGAAACCAGCATCAGGGATACGGTGTTCACATGCATGCCCGGAATCAAGGCGGTGAATACTCCTATCACAAAACCGATCAGCGAAAACGTCAAAATGTGGAGAAAATCAACACTCAAATTTTCATCACCTCTGTGGAGAGGATGTAAAAGGAGAATTTTTCAGGGTTATAGAGAAACATTCCTGTAACCCTCACTCTGTCCCCCTTATCCAGCTTTTCAGTGGATATCAAGGGATATATAACCGTTAATGTGTAATTGCCCTCTTTGACCACAAGCCTATAGCCATCTATTCTGGTAATATAGCACGAGAGATTTATGTGATCATTCAGGTACTTGAACGGGTTTTCCGCCAACTGCCAGAGTTTAACCTCCGTGCATCTGCGCTCCAAAACGTAGATATGATCAGCCAGTATTTCGTGAGAATCTTGGTATTTCTGAACGGTTCCCCTAACCGCGATCCCGTCTCCCACGAAGAGATCCCTCTTTCCAAATGCGAAAACCTTGACATCATGTACTCCGTCCGAGAGAAGAAGGAGGGTGTTTCCACCAGACGTGGGACGGATTTCTGTTATAACTCCTTTCACGATCACCTTTCTACCCTCGTATTCTGAAATTTCGTTCAATTCTATCTCTGGAGTTTTCGTTATACCGGCGAGAGCGAACAGCACGAGCAGCCCGACGGCGGCAAAAACGCCGGAAATATACACCCTGTTCATCGAAGAGTCCGAATACCGTGGAGATTTTAGAAGATTAACCTTTTCACAGAGCGATGGAAACCCCGGTAAATGCTCGAATGATGCCAGCCAATTTATAATTAGAAAAAAATATAAAATTATGTCAAAACCTATTAATATGGAATTGCGGATAAGAAATTGTATGCAGGGAGAGGATGAACTCGGCAAACTTTACAGGATTCTCGATTCCGATGGTAAAAATGAGGTGGAAATTGAGGATAAGTATATGGAAAGTGTCAAGAGGAGACTCAAAAGGGTCACCCTTCCAGAACCTTCATCCGAAATTTCACGGGAATCTCCCTCTCCTCAACTCCCCGTAAACCTTCCCAAACCAAAATTTAAAATCATACAGCCCAAGAAAATAACCAGAAAGAAGGAACCGGAGAAAAAAAGAAGCGTGGATGACGTTTTTGAGATAGAGAGGATAAGCAGGGAGGAATTCATAGCCATTCTTGAGAGGGAAAGAGCCAAGGAACAAACCGAAAAGCAATCTGAGGAGAAACCATCTCCTCCGCCGGCGCCGGAAATGAAAGAAATTACAGAGGATGTAAAGGAGACAACTCTCTCCAAGGAAAGTTTCGTTGAGGCGGTTTCAAAGGTCAAGGGAATAGGCGAGAAGAGGGCAGAGATGCTCTATGAGAGCGGATTCGATACCTTTGAAAAAATTGCGAGCGCCAAACCGAGCGATATATCCAAGAGAGTCAAGGGGATGAGCACAGAACTCGCCAGGAAATTGAAGAGAGACATCAAGAAAATTATGCAGACGCACCCATCGGAGGAAGAGATCCCGGAGTGGGAGACGGTTGAGAAAAACGAGCCGTACAGATATGAGGATTACACTCTCTACATGGTGGAAAAGAGAGGTAAGGTAAAATATGTTTTCAGCAAAAAGCCACCAAGGAAGGGAAAGCCCTGCCAGATACCGGATGGTTACGTTATAAAAGTAAACAGAAAGGGAGTTCCATCCTTAGAAAAGATTAAATAACCTCTTCTTTTCTGTAAAGAGTGCCATGGTCTGGAACGGTCCCGTTAAAAAGATAGATGATTACAGGTTTGAGATACCCAAGGATTACAGAGGCAAATCAGGAAATCTCAAAATGAGAGTACCCGGAGTGGTTTACGTCGATGAAAAGATGCTGAACCAGGTGAGAAAGGACGATTCCCTCGAGCAGGTTGCGAATGTTGCAACCCTTCCCGGGATTGTCGCGAAATCGATGGCGATGCCGGATATTCACTGGGGTTATGGTTTTCCAATAGGTGGAGTTGCGGCAACAGATGCTGAAGAAGGCGTCATATCTCCGGGAGGAGTGGGTTTTGATATAAACTGTGGCGTGAGATTGGTCAGAACAAATCTCACCGTAAATGATCTGAATAAAGATCTGATCAAAAAACTTGTAGACAAATTATTTGAGAACGTTCCATCCGGGCTCGGCTCCGAGGGAAAAGTAAGGGTATCTGTTAAAGAACTCAACGAGGTTCTCGAAAATGGCGCGAGGTGGGCGGTCGAGCATGGGTATGGCTGGGAAGAGGATCTCGAGGTTCTCGAGGAGAACGGATGCATGGAGATGGCAGACAGCACGCTCATCTCTGATAAGGCGAAGCAGAGAGGTCTTTCCCAGATTGGTTCTCTTGGAGCGGGAAACCATTTCCTTGAAATCCAGAGGGTTGTTGAAATCTACGATGAAAAGGCTGCAAAGGTCTTTGGTCTCGAAAAGGATCAGATCACCGTTATGATTCATACTGGCTCGAGGGGATGCGGTCATCAGATATGTTCCGATTACCTGAGGGTTCTCGAATCTGCGGTGAGAAAATACGGAATCTCCCTTCCGGACAAACAGCTCGCATGCGCACCCGTTAAATCAAAGGAAGGTCAGAACTACTTCAAAGCCATGGCGGCCGCAGCCAATTTTGCATGGTGCAACAGGCAGATGATAGTTCACTGGGTCAGAGAGAGCTTCCATCAGGTTCTCAAACAGGATCCAGAGGATCTGGGGATGCACATAGTTTATGACGTCTGTCACAACATAGCGAAACTGGAGGAACACGAACTGGATGGCAAAAGGATAAAGGTTTACGTTCACAGGAAGGGAGCAACGAGAGCCTTTGGTCCAGGTAGATCTGAGATACCGCAGAAGTACAGAGACATCGGTCAGCCCGTGCTTATACCCGGAGATATGGGCTCAGCGAGTTATGTTCTCAGAGGAACGGAGCAGGCGATGAGAGAAACCTTTGGCTCGACATGTCATGGCGCGGGGAGGGTCATGTCAAGACACGAGGCATTGAGGAAATGGAGGGGAGAGGCAATATTCAACATGCTCCAGAAGAAAGGAATCTATGCCCATCCAGCGAGCTGGAAGGTGATGGCAGAGGAGAGTCCGGATGCATACAAGAATGTCGATGATGTCGTGAGAATCACTCACAATGCGGGAATATCGAAAAAGGTTGCAAAGATGGTTCCCCTTGGCGTGGTGAAGGGATAAATTTAATAACCAAATTTATAATGGTAGGTTGCATGGAAGAGGTCAGGCTGATAGAGTTTAAGGAGATGGACATGCAGGATGGTACAATAATAGCGGGATTCCCATCCATTGGTCTCGTGAGCACGATCGCGGCCAATTACCTGATAGATTCCCTTGGTCTCAAGCAGATTGGTGCCCTCGAATCAAGATACTTCCCCACTCTCTCCGTTGTTCATTCCGCAGAACCCCTCTCACCCGTGAGAATATATGGAGGGGTCGCTGATAAAGGGAAAAAGATGGCCATCTTTGTATCGGAATTCAGACCAAAACCAAACCTGATCGTACCGATAGCGGATGTGATAATGGATTGGGCTGTTAAGAAGAAATGCAAACTCCTGATATCTCCAGAAGGCATGGTCGTGGAGGGCAGGGAGCTAGAGATGGTGAAAAAGGAGACAGCCTACGCTATCGCATCGACGGATGAAGCGAGAAACATGCTCATTCATAGGGGGATTCCGCAGTTCAAGAACGGTATCATCGCCGGGGTTTCTGGGGTTTTACTGAACAAAGGCAAACACAAAAACTTCAATGTCATTTCCATCCTGTCGGAAGCCCATCCCAACTATCCAGACGCGAGGGCGGCGGCAGCGACCATAGAGGTCATAGCATCTCTCCTCGATCTTGATATAAACGTCGCTCCGCTGTATGAAGAGGCGGAGAGGATAGAACAGCATCTGCAGAAGTTGCACAAACAGGCCAAACCCGTGGTGACGACGGATCACGGACTGGGACCGATGTATGGGTGAGGATGAAAATTCCGAAATCTCATCCAAGGTATCACTCTCTCGTTATAAGAGAGAAACTCGCAGAGGGTTTCAGAAAGGGATTGGTTCATGAGACGGGTCTCATAGCCCACGGCAGGGGAGAGGCTTTCGATTACCTTATTGGAGAGAGAACCACGGAGATCGCCGAACTTGCCGAGAAGACGGCCGCCGCCCTGCTGTTGATCGCGAGACATCCCGTCATATCCGTGAACGGGAACACCGCCTCCCTTGTTGGGAGGGAGTGCGTGGAGCTGGCGAGAAAGATACCCGCAAAAATCGAGGTGAATCTCTTTCACAGGACGGAGGAAAGGGTTAGGAGGATAATCGAAGAACTCGAATCATTTGGGGCTCGTGATGTACTCGGGGATGAGCCGGATGCAAGAATAGAGAGTCTCGACCACCCAAGAGGGTTGTGTTGCAGAGAAGGCATATACAGCGCGGATGTGATTCTCGTCCCCCTCGAAGATGGTGACAGATGTGAAGCCCTCGTGGAGATGGGTAAAAGGGTTATAGCCATAGATTTGAATCCGCTATCCAGAACTTCCCAAAGGGCGAGCATAACGATAGTTGACAATGTGGTTAGGGCGATACCCAACATATCTAAGTGGATCGATGAGTTGAGAGATAAAGATAGAGATGAATTGCGGAATATGGTGGACGGTTGGGATAACAAAAAATCTCTGCAAAAAATCCTGGAACATATTTCAAAAAGAATAAATCCTCCGTAGCCTTTATCGAAAGCATGGAAGTTTACAGGACCCACTACTCAAAGGAATTGAGCGATAAAGACGATGGTAAAGAAGTTACCGTGGCGGGATGGGTTGAGGATGTAAGAAACCTCGGCTCGATCGCTTTTATAATCCTTAGAGATAGACAGGGAACCCTTCAGATAACCACGTTCAAAAAACGGCACGGGGAGATTTTTGAAAAACTTATCAATCTAAATAGAGAGTCGGTTATCTCCGTCAAAGGCGTTTGCAAGGCAAACGAAAAGGTCAGGAATGGCTACGAGATAATACCGGAAGAACTCCAGATTCTATCAGAATCCGATGCTCCCCTTCCCCTTGGAGTCGTCGATAAGGTGAGAGCGGAGATGGACACCAGGCTGGATAACAGGTTTATAGACCTCAGAAAGAGCGAGGTCCGCTCCATATTCACGATAAGAGATGTTCTCATAAATTCGGCCAGAGATTATCTGAGGAAAAACGGATTCGTGGAGGTTCACACCCCAAAGATAATAGCAAGCGCATCCGAGGGCGGAACCAACCTGTTCAGGTTAAAATACTTTGAAAAAGATGCCTTTCTTGCGCAATCTCCACAGCTCTACAAACAGATGCTCATGGCGAGCGGTCTCGATAGGGTATATGAGATAGCGTGGTATTTCAGGGCGGAGGAGCACAACACGAGGAGACATCTGAACGAATCAACCGCCATAGATATAGAGATGGCTTTTATAAAAGATGAAGAAGATGTGATGTCCGTACTAGAGGGGCTGATAAGGCATATATGCGAGGAAATTAAAGAAAGATGCGAGGAAGAGATGGAAATACTCAACGTTGAGATAAAACCTCCCAGGATTCCCTTGCCGCGAATCACTTATGGCGAAGCGATCCAGTTGTTGGAAAAGGAGGGCGTTGAGCTCGAGTGGGGGGAGGATTTTGGTGGCGAAGAAGAAAGAGTTCTTGGAGAGATAATGAAGAGGAAGGGAACAGATTTCTACTTCATAACAAAATACCCCATACAGGTAAAACCCTTCTACACGATGCCCGAAGGAGAGCTATCAAAATCCTTCGACCTGTGCTGTAAGGGTGTGGAGATCTCTTCGGGAAGTCAGCGTATCCACGACTATAGTCTGCTCGTTAGAAGAATTGAGGAGAATGGATTGAAACCCGACGATTTCAGAGATTACCTTAAAGCGTTTAAGTATGGTATGCCACCGCACGGGGGCTTCGGTCTGGGAATAGAGAGGTTACTCATGCAGTTGCTGAATCTGAAAAATGTAAGGGAATGTATACTCTTCCCAAGGGACAGGACGAGATTGAGACCTTAATCAAGAGAAGTGCAGGGGACGAGATTCGAACTCGCGAACCCCTACGGGACGGGCCCCTCAAGCCCGCGCCTTTGGCCTGGCTTGGCTACCCCTGCACATTAATATAATATTAGAAAGAAGGTAAAATGTTTTTCGTTTGAAACCTTATCTTAGAGAGACAGGGCTCCCTGCGGGCAGGTATCTATACAGGCACCACACTCTATGCACTTTGATTCGTCTATCTTTGCCTTATCGCCTTCTATCGTTATGGCTCCGTTGGGGCAGACATCGACGCATGCTCCACAACCAACACACTTTTCCTCATCCACCTTTACGGCCATCCACCTCAACCTCCTTTTTTCGAAAGCAAAGAAAGAATGCGATATCCGTATATAACGATTTTTGCGGTTCGATGTTTCGCATGAAAGACTTAAATACAGAAAATCCGATACAAAGGATGGTCTGGATGGTGGATATAAGGCGTATTGAAAAGAACTTCAGAAGATTCCAGGGAAGCTTCTGCGAGGATATAATTGATCTGAATATCGATGGCAGAATAGAATTTGACAGGGTTAAGACGAGAATGATCCAGAGCGAACTATTCAAATCCATACAAGATTTCGCGAAGGAGAGGAAATGGGACATAGAGAGTAGGGATTTGAAGATACTCGCCAGAAGAGGAGAAAACATTATAGATATAAGTCCGGTAGAGTCCGACGATAGAAATACCCTCCACATAACACCATGGAGCCAGTTTCAGGAAAAATTGAAGAGGATAGACGAATTAACCGAAGACTAGACCCCTGAGCATCCTTCCGGCCACTTGATCGGCGGTTTCCTTACCGGCGAGAATCTCTGCGAGTTTCCATCCAAAGAGTAGAGCGGTTGATGGTCCCCTGCTCGTTACTATGTTGTCATCGTGAACAACCAATTCGTCAACAAACTCACCTCCGCCTCTCTCGATCTCTTTTTCCATACCCGGATAGATGGTTGCCCTTCTCCCCTTGAGAATACCCGCATCGGCAAGAACCACCGGCGCGGCACAAATCGCGGCAACCAGCTTCTTCTTTTCGTGTGCCTCTCTCACCAGATCCAGAACCCTTTCGTTCTTTCTCAGATTTATGTATCCCGGTGCGCCGCCGGGGAGGATGAGAGCATCGTAGTCATCTATTTTAACGTCGTTCAGGTGCTTATCCGGTACGACCTTCACTCCGTGCGCACCCTCGACGATATTTTCTTCCGTCCCCGCCACATCCACGATTATCCCGCATCTTCTCAGAATATCGACCACGGACAGGGCTTCTATCTCCTCGAAGCCGTTTGTGAGCACAATCACCGCTCTCTTCACGATATCCCCCACCCGTGATATGGTACACATTTATTAAGATTGATGCTTTTCTCACGCACGATGAAAGAAATCCACGTGAGTAGCAAGCGAAGGGAGGAACTGATAGATATTACCCACGAGATAGAGAGATTTGTTAGGGAGGAGAATATCGAAGAGGGCTTCGTTGTTGCATACGTTCCGCATACGACCGCTGGGATAGTTATAAACGAGGGTTTTGATCCGGATGTGGGAAGAGACATAATCGAAACCATGAGAAAGCTGGTACCGGAGCACGGAGATTACCGTCACTCCGAGGGAAACAGCGATGCTCACATAAAATCCTCCATCCTTGGGGAAAGTAAGTTGATTCCCGTAAAAAACGGGAAGCTTTTGCTCGGGACATGGCAGAAGGTGTTTTTCTTTGAGGGAGACGGACCGAGAAATAGAAGGATTATTTTAGGTGCAATTCGTTTATAGAACCATGCTGTATTACATACATGGCTACGCATCCGGACCGAACGGCAGAAAGGCGATTCTCTTCAGGGAAAAGCTTGGCGCGATACCGCTTAGATATATGGATGGCGAGGAGGTTGATGTGAGCAGATGTATAGAAAACATAGAGAATGCCATAAGAAATGATACCCGCATCATACTCATCGGTTCCTCCTTCGGAGGATTCCTTTCTGCAAAGATTGCGCTTGAAAACAGAAACGTGAGGAGTATAGTTCTGCTTAATCCCGCCGTCGTACCTCCAGATGCTATCGTATCAGACCCTTCCATACCCGATAAAGTTGTGAGAGATATACAGAATTCCGGATTGTTTGAGAAAAGGATACCCTGTGACGTGTACATAGTCATGTCAACGAGGGATGAGCTCATACCCCGGGAATGGGTTCTCAGATTCGCGATGTTTCAGGAAGCGACCGTGAAATTCATAGAGGACGACCACAGAATAAGCAGAAACATCAATTTACTGCCAGATATCGTATCGACTTTCTTGAAATACGGAGAATGATCAACCGTTCCCCCTCTGTATCCACGGCGATATGAATCTGGGAGGGATTTCATCCGAGAGATAAACCAGATCATTCGCTTTTTCGAATCTTATCCCCTCCCTTTTTGCCGATTCCACATCTATGCGCAGAATAACCGGATTTTTTGTCCTTCTTCTACCCACTCTAATTGCCTGCTCTATGGTTGGGGATAGGTGAACCTTTCTTCTACCCATCGGTTTGAGCCCTTCCCTCAGTATCCTTCTCGCTGCGCTTGGGGTGGTTCCGTGATAGAGATATTTTACATCATCCGCCGGTTTCAGATGGATCTCGACCGGTATGGTGTGACCATAGAGTGCTCTTATCATGTTATCTTTGATCTCGAATCGCGATTCGCCACCTTCAGCGAGTTTTTCGATAATGGCTCTGTCAACCGATGGAAATCTTCTTTTCAACTTTTTCAGCACATCCTCTATGGGTACAAAACCATCTTTTCTCATGGGTAAATCTTCCGGATCGTGTCTGAGCAGATAGGATAGATATCTGCTTATCTTCTCCATGTTCATGGTCTACTTCTTAAAAGCCCGGCGGTATCTAATAATCTTTTTGCTTGGAGGATATGATAACTCTCCTGAGGTTCTCGATATTCGTGAGAAAAGCGAGTATGATGAGCGTGAGAAAGACTTGGTTGACGATACTCCCGAGCATGATTATAAACAACCTGATATCTCTACCGAATCTGTATTTTATCTTCCTCCTCTTGACAATCTGGTCAAACTTTATGGCGGTGTAACTGTTCAGGACCCCTCCAACCGCAGCGAAGAATCCCCATATCCAGATCATGAAATCCGTATGCACCATCCAGTGACCATACATCATTCCAAAAATCACGAGACAATCCGCATATCTATCGAGCACGGAATCCATCCATGCTCCATACTCGCTCTCCCGAAATTTGAGTCTCGCTATCTCTCCATCACATCCATCGATTATAGAAGAGAATTGTGCCAGAAGTCCGGCGAGAGCGATGTATAGCCACTGACCAAATGAGAAGAGAAAAGCAGATAATAGAGATATGAGAAAACTCACAATAGATATGGCATTTGGTGAAACCCTCGTATTCTCCACCAGAAACTTTGATATCGGAATGGAGACCTTCCTGTTGATATATCTCGATATCGGTCCGTCTGTGGGCTTGATGAGGGATTTTAGAAGATGTTTTTCAGCGAATTTCAAGCTTTCCCTGGTGTCAATATCTATCCAGAATCCGTTCCCGATATCCATGAACCTCATTCTCCCATTTTCCGCAAGGACTCTAACTCCTCCAGACAGCGTGTCATCTCCCCTTTTCAAACTCTCTTTCAGAGCATCGAATATTCTCTCGGAGAAGAGGAAAATTCCGCAGTCTATACCATCGAACTCGTCCAGATTCTTCCCGATATCCACGATCATATCATCCCTGATTCTAACCTTCGTTGCATCCTCCAGGTCTATGTGATCTCTCCTCCCTCTATCGATCACAAGAATGCCGTCGGCGCCGGCGAGTTTTCTTCTTCTTAATTCCCTGAGTACGTCGGGATCAAAAAGATGGTCGGACATGAGGAGAATGAAGTTTTCGTTGATCTTATCCTCGGCAGATAAAACAGACAATCCATTACCCTTCTTCCACTCCTTATTTTCGACATACTCTATGCTAACGCCATATTTAGAACCATCCCCAAGTTTCTCTCTTATCTTATCTCCTTTATAACCCAAAACTATAACAAAATCGTTTATTCCAGCGGATTTCGCGGAGAGAATAACCCTCTCTATTAAAGAAAGGCCGAGGAGGGGGGTGAGAGGTTTTGGAAGATTTTTGGAAACATCCCTTATTCTCTTCCCTTCACCCGCCGCTATTATTAGTGCCTTCATCTCTCTCGCTTCCCTTGGATGAATTCCTTGACCATCTCTCTCGCCACATCATCGGGATACTGGATCGGTGGATGCTTCATGGTGTATGCGGATATCGATATCAGGGGACCCCCTATACCCCTGTCGAGAGCCAGTTTACAGCATCTTATTGCATCGATTGCCGAGCCCGCCGAATTCGGAGAATCTTCAACGCTCAATCTCAGCTCGAGATTCATTGGAACATCTCCGAATATTCTACCTTCCATCCTCAGGAAACACAGTTTGTTATCGTTTAACCATGGAACGTAGTCAGAGGGGCCTATGTGTATGTTTCTCGCTTCCAGCGGAACATCCAGTACAGACTGCACCGCTTCCGTCTTGGATATCTTTTTGGATTTAAGCCTATCTCTTGCCAGCATGTTGAGAAAATCCGTATTTCCTCCGACGTTTAGCTGATATGTCCTGTCAATCTTTACCCCTCTATCCGTGAACAGCTTTGCCAGGGTTCTGTGGATTATTGTTGCACCTATCTGGGATTTTATGTCATCTCCGACCACCGGCAAATTCTTTTCCTCGAATCTTCTGGCAAACTCCTTGTTACTCGCTATGAACACGGGCATACAGTTCACGAATGCAACACCGGCATCGAGACAGCAGTTTGCATAGTATCTTGTAGCCTCTTCTGATCCAACAGGCAGGTAATTCACTGCTATCTCTGCACCACTGTCTTCGAGGAGCTCAACTATGTTCGTTTCTTTACCATTGGATGGAACAAATGTGTAATCCTCCGGATAGTTCTTCATGTGAGGAGCAACCCCATCGAGAATTTTACCCATCACGACCTCCACACCCATCTTTGGTATGTCTCTGCAAAATACCTTTGTGCAGTTCGGCTTCGCAAATATGGCTTCGCTGACATCCTTTCCCACCTTTCTTCTGTCTATATCCACCGCTGCTACAACTTCTATATCGTAAGGTTTGTAACCCCCTATATCCCAGTGCATCAAGCCAATCGCATCCTCCGGACTTTTATCCCGGTAGTAATATATGCCCTGGACAAGGGAACTGGCACAGTTTCCGACACCAAATATAGCGATCTTTATCTTTCCCACCTTATCACCTCCCTTGGATATTCCTATCCTTATCGATTCACATATCCAACGAGAGATGATAGAAATCTATATTAAGAAGCATAAAAGTGAATATAATCATCACATATAAACCTTTCGTTTTTCATGGGATACTCCAGCTAAAACGACACTCTCTGTGAGGGTAGATAAACTATAAAAAGAGGAGAGGTGTGGCTCATTAGCTCGTTTTATCGAGTCCAACGTCCAACCTCGTGGTTCTGCCCGCCTTTATCACGACGCCCTCCACGATCTTCGTCTGGTATCCGGGGGCTTCTATTTTGATATCATAGGTTCCCGGTCTGAGCTGGATGGAATACCACCCTTTATTCCACAGCTTATCCCCGGTCGTCGTGTTCATTCCGATATCCATAACTGTTACAACCGCCCCTCCGATACCCTTTTTGAGAAAAGTTCCATTTTCGTAGACCTTGCCTTTCAGTCTGCCATACGAGGGTCCTGCCCCGAGTGCGAGATTGAATATCTTCACTTCTATGCTATCTTCCGCGGTCAGACCCGCTTTATCGTAAACCTTCACCGTTATCGTGTGCGTGAAAAATACTCTCTCGTTCCATGTCCACTCGTATGGCTCTTCCGTATCCGTGTTCAGGAGATCTTCATCTATGTAGAATTCCACCCTGTCCACGCCGGAGTTTTCATCGTTTGCATTCACCTTGACATCGATACTTCCTATTATCAGCGTGAAGGGACACTTGAATATACCAAATATCGGCCATATCTTTCTGCCCTTTACGTAGATTCCGGGCGTCGGCTGGCTGATTTCTACGGTCGGATTCACCGTATCTATCTTGAAGGTTATCGTGTGATGAGCCTCTTGGTTACCAACCTTATCAACGGACCAGTATTCAAGGGTATGAGGTCCGCCGGTCGATACCGTTATCGGAGATGTGTAGACCTCGATTCCGCAACCGTCCAGGCAGTAATAGATATGCTCCACGCCAGATCCATCACCATCATCTGCCGTCAGGGTAATGGTGACGGGTGAGATGTACCAGTCGTTTAATCCCATCGTTCCGGATAAGCTGTGGGTGGTTACCGGTGGCTCCTTATCTATCTTTGCAAGCACCCTGACATCATCTATATACCATCCTTCGCTTTCCGCAGTTGAATCCGAGGAGAATCTGAACCTTATCTTTATGTTTTTACCGGCCCAACTGTCGAGAACGCACAACACTTTGGTCCATCCAGGTGTTGAGTCGGTCGAACTCATTCCCGTAAATGACTTTACTATCGTCCAAGTTGCGCCACCATCTTCACTCACTTCCAGATATCCTTCGTCGCCGGAGGAGAAATTGTACCATGTCCAGAAGATAATATCTGCACCGAATGACTTTGAGAGGTCGATCGTTTCCCTCATCATCAAAGCGTTGTTGAGGTTGGGCATATACCTGCCAGAGAGTTCGTCTCCACACCACCAGGAGTGACTCTCGCTGTGATATCTTCTGGTGGTGATATGCCACCAGTCTCCCGCATATTCTATGATCCAGCCATCCGTGCCACTTTCAAAATCGTCTTCGAAAAGGGTAATGCTATCTCCCATCAAACTAACATCATCGATTATCCACCCTCTCTCTACCCCCGTCTCATTCGATACGAACCTGAACCTGATTTTCATACCGGTCGATTTGTAAGCCGATATGTTCAGGGTCACATTGGTCCAGTTCAATTGACCGGTGTATGTTGCAACAATTTGCCAGCATGTTCCATTGTCCGTGCTGACCTCAACGTATCCATAATCTCCGGGCAGTATCCTGTACCATGTTTTAAAGGAAAGGGTTACTTTACCGAAAGAGGAGGTATCGAACGAGTCCTCGATCATAGCGAAGTCATTCCAGTTGTTATCATACGTGGTGGCATTATCGAGACCACACCACAGATAGTGGTCATATCCGGATGTGCAGATAATCCAGTGTCCTTCTCTACCCGTCAGATCGAGGTGTTTCCAGTTTCTCTCGGTGCAGGGTCCGCACTCCATATCATCATAAAATATCTCGTGCGCTACGATAACAAAACCATACATGGCGTTGTTCTCGGGCACCGCATCATCTGGGCTTATCACGCTCACCGTCACGTTGTAGTTACAGTAAGTGGTATTCTCCCACACGAAGTGCAGCCTTTTCTCCTCCGAGATATTCAGCGAGGGTATGACGACAGTTCTACTCCATACCGTGACACCATTTTCATTCTCGACGGTTACCTTCAC
>CAYSPA010000017.1:0-3822 GCA_964432835.1 uncultured Thermoplasmatales archaeon
TAGGGACATGGTTCTATGCGGTACCCGGAACCATAACGAGAGTTGAATCTATAACGTCTATAGGTCTGGGTGGAACCCTCTCGAATATATTTATTAAACTGATGTATAAAAAGATAGCAAAGGTGCCTCTTGCGAGATTGAATCAGAGCATATTGGAGCAGATAGAGAGGGGGAGAAAAATAATCGAAGAAGCTGGTGGAGAAGAGGAATATGACAGAAAAGCAAGAGAGCGATACAGACCGGTAGCACTTGAACCTCATCTTATGGAGAAAACAGAGAAGCTAAAATTCAGGAGATAGAACGAAAAAAATCCTGTGAGAAGACACCACAATAATATTTCAAAGAAAAGGGATATAAAGGAAAAAACAATTTCATCTCCTATTGATGATATCCTTTGAGGATTATATAAAGAAATTCGAGGAGAAGATAAGCAAGTATGTAGTACCTCAATCTGAATGGGGACCTGTTGAAAAGGCAATATATGGGGTGAAGGATCTTTACAGAGTGGAGCCAAAGGAAGCGAACGAACTCAGGTTCAAATCAATAAAATTCCAGTTCAAAAGACAGTACGAAAAGAATGCATTTTACAGGAATATGTGCAAGAATCGTAACGTATCTCCAGACGATATAAAAAGCCACGACGACCTGCTAAAAATACCACTGTTAGAGGACAGATTTTTCAAGAATTATCCAGATGGAAAAGATTTTGCCGTGTGGCTTGCTAACATATTTACGGGAGAGATTCCCGAGATAGAAATCAGAAAGAAAAAGCCATCTTACGACGATATACTCAAGGATTTCAACTCTGCGGGCCTGGTTATATCGCACAGCAGTGGAACGAGCGGGAGACACACCTTCATTCCAAGGGATAAAAGAACCTTCAGTATGGCTGAATATTCCTTTGCGAAGGCAGTTGTTACGATGATATACCCTTACTGGGAGTACGATATCTCTGTATATTTACTCATGCCAAATCCATTTAAAACCTTTCTCTTTGCCGGGAAGGTGTGCAGTGTACTGTACGATGCTGTTAAGGATGTGACATCTGCGATCGATAAAAAAATAACGACCAAGTTAATCGGTTTGCTGATGAGGAGCAGGGGCATAAAGGCTAAGATCGTGAGATTTTCAGCTGCTTTAAGCAACAGGAAAATGATAAAGAGGATTGTCAGCTGGCTCGAAGAAAACGAGAAAAAGGGCAGAAAGACGGCTTTCATAGGAGCACCTTACATCTTGCATGAAGTGATGGAGTATCTGAGGAAAGAAGGAAAAACTTTCAGCTTTGGGGATAGAGGCGCCGTCGTTACTGGAGGTGGATGGAAAATACAGGAGGATAAGAGATTGCCCGTGGATGCGTTCAGAGAGGACGTCGAGAAGATTCTTGGTATCAATAAGGAACTCTGTTTAGATCTCTATGGAATGGTGGAAGGTAATGGAGCCGCCATTCACTGCCCGGAGGGACATTATCTCCATCTGCCCACAACCTTTTACTATCCCCTTGTTGTGGATGAAAATCTGGAACCCGTCGGTTACGGAGAGTATGGAAGATTCGCTTTTCTGGATGCCACGGCGTACAGTTATCCTGGTTTTATCATCACTGGTGACCGGGTGAGGATGCTGGAGCACTGCCCAGTGTGCGATAGACCTGGCCCTGTCCTCGAGCCAGAAATAAAAAGAGCGAGGGGAGAGGAAATAAGAGGATGTGCTGAAGAGGTAAGGAGAATGCTCTCCCTTGAATCTTAAAAACAGGAGAGTGATAAAACGGAGAAGATCACGTTTCCCGAGCCGGATGAAGTTCTTAAAGAAAAACCTTCTCTGAAAAAGTATCTCAAATACCTTATGTTTTTTGGACCGGGAGCGATCATAGCTTCTGTAACGATTGGCCAAGGACAACTGATACTCGGTCCTCAGATAGGAGCATGGGCTGGACCCCGGCTTTTATGGCTTATAACGATAAATATAGCTTCATACATCATAGCTTATATCAGTTGCAGATATACTCTGATCACGGGTCTCAATATAATGGATGTTTTTTCCACCAAACTGAGGGGTCTGATCAATCTGATTTTCATAGCAATTATGATGATATTTGTCCCAATATTTGCGGGTACGATCATAACATCGCTGGGCCAGACTTTAAGCTGGTCTTTCGGCTTCGGAGACTATCTTGTCTGGGGTATTATCTTTGGTCTCCTCGCCGCAGTGCTCGCCGTTGCGGGTAGGTACCGGTTACTCGAATACACGCAGTTGTTATTTGTCATTATTCTCGCAGTTGGTGCCATCGTATCTGTTGCTCTCATACCAAATCTGAACCTCTCTGAAATAATTCCCCATTTCTTCACAATAGGTGATTTTCCGAAATATCCCGAGTGGGTTCTCGAGATGGGAGAGAACACTAAACCGATACCACTTCTCATTCTGGGATACGTTGGCACCCTTACCATAACAATCATTACCCTTATAAGCTATGCATCCTGGGTTAAAGTGAAGGGGTGGGGCGTATTCAAGGGTGAAGATGATCCAGAGAAGTTATCAAGAAGGCTATTTTCGATATTTGTAAAAAGTGGAAAGGTGAATTATCTCCCAAAAGAGAGGAAGGAAATCAAAAAGGCAAAACTCCTTACCACACCCATACTTGTTGACCTCGCTCTTGCATTCATCTTTGTGTCTATAGCGTCCGCTGCTTACATGCTCGCCGGCGCCTACCTTTTGGGACCAAAACATGAAATACCAACAGATATCAATCTTATTAAGAAGCAGGCCATAATATTTTCAAACATAGCTCCGTGGCTGAAACCACTTTATCAGATAAGCGTATTCTTCGCTCTCTTTGGCACCATTTACGGAGGATTCGAAGCCGCATCGAGGATGCTTTATGAAACAAGTAAAAACCTCTTTGGATTCGTAGCAAAACTCGAATACAGAAAATTCCTGCAGTATTTCCTGATATATGTCATTGCTCTTGGCGTACCTCTTGCCATACTGATGCGTTTTGGTCTCTCGGTAATAGTCATGCTGAGCATAACCCTTCTGTTCATAGGAGTGATAGGAGTAATTATCTATGGGATAGGAACCCTCTACATCAACTATGTGACACTGCCCAAGGAATACAGACCAGGACCGGTTTTATTCTCGTTGGGAATAATCAGCATCATTCTTCTCATTGTGCCATTCTTTTCTTTCATTGCTTAAAAAATTTAGATATCCTTCCACGTGAGAACCAGATTCTTGGCAGCGAAAGCTTCATCTATCCTTCTGTTCGGTGTTTTTGATGGTGCCTCTTTCACAACTTCCGGATCCTCATTCGCTATGGATAGCAATGCCTCAACATATCTATCAAGATCTTCCTTTGTTTCTGTTTCCGTTGGTTCTATCATCAAAGCCTCTTTGACTATCAGGGGAAAGTATATCGTTGGAGGATGCAGACCATAGTCAAGCAGCCTTTTTGCCACATCTATGGCTCTTATACCCTTCTTCTCTCTCAGAGGCTCACAGCTCACAACAAATTCGTGTTTTCTGAGATCCCTGTATGGAAGGTGGTAGAACTCGGATTTTTTCAGTTTTTCTTTCATGTAATTTGAGTTCAGAACAGATATTTCGGCGACTTCCTTGAGACCGTTTCCACCCATCAGAAGCAGATAGACGTACGCCTTTATGCACACCTCGATATTTCCATAGAAATCCCTTATTTTTCCCACGGAGTGTGGACAGTTGTAGTCGAGGACATATCTATCACCTTCCTTTTTGATCCTCGGTACCGGCAAAAACTTGGAAAGATTTTCTTTTACACCCACGGGTCCCGCTCCCGGCCCACCGCCGCCG
>CAYSPA010000017.1:3832-9989 GCA_964432835.1 uncultured Thermoplasmatales archaeon
ACCGCCGTGCGGTGTGGAGAAGGTTTTGTGAAGATTCAGATGAACTATGTCAAATCCCATATCACCGGGTCTCGCCTTGCCAAGTATCGCGTTCAGATTTGCGCCGTCGTAATAGAGCAGGGCTCCAGCGTCATGAACCATGTCCGCTATTTCGAGAATATCTGATTCAAAAATACCGAGCGTATTTGGATTGGTGAGCATGAGCGCAGCGGTCTTATCTGAGAGTGTTTTATCGAGCACCTCCAGGTCGACTGTACCTTCGCCGTTTGAAGGTATCTCTATAACATCGAAACCCGCCATTCTTGCGGATGCCGGATTTGTTCCGTGGGCTGTATCTGGAACTATAACTTCTCTTCTTTCTTCATTTCCCATGGATTCGTGGTATGCTCTTACGATGAGCATCCCGAGAAACTCGCCGTGCGCGCCCGCTGCCGGCTGCAGAGAAAATGCGTGCATTCCGGTTATCTCTTTCAGCATCTGTTCCAGTTCGTAGAGGATTTGAAGAGTGCCCTGAACCGTTGACTCATCCTGATGGGGATGGATGTCTGTAAATGCTTTCCAGTTTGCTATATCTTCGCATATTTTGGGATTGTACTTCATCGTGCATGAGCCGAGGGGATACATTCCATTCTCTATCCCGTAATTCATCTGACTCAATCTGAAGAAATGTCTCACAACCTGTTGCTCTTCAAGATTCGGAATGTTTGGAGGGGCTTTTCTTCTCAGTTTTTCCGGAATCCACTCGATTTCTGGATTCACTTCCACTCTCTTTTGAGGCAACCTGTTGAGAATCGGCTCATCAAAGCTCGCAAATCTATACATGGTAGACCTCCTTTATTGCTGAAATTAGCTTTGCAATATCATTCTCATCGTAAAGTTCCGTGATTCCAAAGAGCATGCATTTTTCGAGTTCGGGGAACTCCCTCTCGAGAGGAAGACCCGCCATCATATCTTTCTTTAAAAGTTCCCTGTTCATGTAAAAAACATCCTGCGTAGACGTGAGAACAAATTCGTTGAAGAAAGAGGAAGAAAATACGGGTTTGAACCACGGTAGAGAAATCAGACTTTCGTAGAGTTTCCGTGCATTTTCCATGTTCTTCTTTGCGAGTTTGACCAGCCCTTCACTTCCCAGTAAAGAGATATAAACGAGCGTCGCCAGTGCATTCAGATTCTCATTTGTACATATGTTACTTGTGGCTTTCTGTCTCCTTATATGCTGTTCTCTCGTCTGCAGGGTCATACAGAACGCTCTGTTGCCATCAATATCATGGGTCATTCCTATGATTCTTCCCGGCATATTTCTTATGAAGCGTTTTTTACATGCAAATATTCCAAGAGAGGAGCCGCCAAAATTCATGGGAGTTCCATAGGTGCGCCCCTCGCTTATGACTATGTCACCACCGTATTCGCCCGGCGGCTTTGCAATAGCGAGAGATAGTAAATCAACACCGACTATCATGAGAGCATTTCTGCTGTGAACGATCTCTGAAATCTCTTCAACATCATCTTCAAAGATTCCGAAATAGTTCGGATTCTCAATGTACACACAGCTCGTTTCATCATCTATCTTTTCCACAAGGTCATCCAGATTCATCTTTCCGGTTTTCTTATCATACTCGATTTCCACAATCTCCGCATCCAGACCCGTGATATAGTTTTTCAGGACGGACTTTCTCTCCCGGGATATATTTCTGGGAATGAGAATCCTTTTTCTTCCATTTATCCTGATGGACATTCTAACCGCTTCTCCAAGAGAGGTGGACATATCGTAAAGCGAGCAGTTCGCAACTTCCATGCCCGTTAATTCTGCTATCACGCTCTGATACTCGAACATCGCCTGCAGGAATCCCTGGGACGCCTCTGGTTGATAGGGGGTGTAAGATGTGTAGAATTCGGACCTCAGCAGTATGTGTCTCACGGCAGAGGGGATATAATGAGGTTTAATGCCTCCGCCTGCAAAGGATAGAAATTCTGGAAAGGGCTTATTTTTTCTTGATATGCCATCAATTAACTTCACAACCTCATCTTCCGGTAATCCATCGGGAAGATTCAAATCACTTATCCTGATGGATTCGGGTATATCGGAAAACAATTCGTCCACGCTTTTGAGACCCATCTCTTTTAGCATTTCATCCTTTATCCAAGAATTTGGTATAAATGGCATCACTTATCGGGAAAATGAAAGATTATTAAAAATGTTATCATTATCTGTACCGTATGCAGGATATCTGGATAGAGAAATACAGACCAAAGACCCTGAAAGAGGTCGTGGGTCACAGGGAAATCGTGGAAAGATTATCAGCCTATGTCAGAACGAAAAACATACCTCACCTTCTGTTTGCGGGTCCAGCCGGTACCGGTAAAACAACCTGTGCCATAGCCATAGCGAGAGAACTCTTCGGAGAGCACTGGAAACAGAATTTTCAGGAACTCAACGCGAGTGACGAAAGGGGAATAAACGTTGTCAGGGGCAAGATAAAGGATTTTGCGAGGACCGCGCCAATTGGCGATGTTGGTTTTAAGATAATATTTCTCGATGAGGCGGATGCTCTGACGAGCGAGGCGCAGGCGGCGCTGAGGAGAACCATGGAGATGTATTCGAGGATATGCAGATTCATACTTTCTGCAAATTATTCATCCCGTATTATCGAGCCGATACAGTCCAGATGCGCCATTTTCAGATTCAGACCGCTTTCCGATGATGATATTAAAGGATATCTCCAGATGATAGCCGGCAGAGAAAATCTACGGATTACAAAGGATGCTCTCGATGCGATCGCCTTTATGGCGAGGGGGGATATGAGGAAAGCCATCAACACTCTCCAGATCTGCGCATCTGTGAGCAGAGAAATAGATGCGGATATCGTTTATGAATCCACGGCAACGATAAGACCAGAGAAGATAAGGGAACTCGTAGAGCTGGCTTTAAAGGGAGAGTTCATGGCATCCAGAAAGATGCTGGAGGAGCTGTTCACGAAATATGGGCTAAGTGGAGAGGATATTCTCAACCATATATATTATACGATCTACGACCTGCCCATACCGGAAGACAGAAAGATTAACCTTATAGAGAAAATAGGAGAAGCCGATTACAGGATCGTCGAAGGCAGCAACGAGAGGATTCAGCTCGAAGCCCTGCTTGCAAACTTCGCATTGATAGGTAGGACTCTCAGATAGATTTAGACTTTTCCTTTACTAAAAAGTGTGTCAAAATTTCTGGGATCGAGTTAATGTATCCTACGGATAAGAGGGCTTCTTGAGGATCTTGTGACCAGCATTTGGATGTTCTCAGAATTCTTCTATCTGCTCCTCGTCGGAGAAATCCACCGATCTTGCTGAAAAGGCATCGAGAGCCAGCTGGATATCAAATGCTATCTCCCTCAGCAGTCCTTCTATCTTTGGATTTCTGAACTCCTTTACTCCATCCACATCGGAGTATATTCTTCCTATATATACATCCTTTTCTTTCCTTATCTCTATGCTGTAGAGGGTCTCTTCCATATCAGCCCCCTCCATTATCTGTTGTTTTTCAATATAAATAATCTTTTCGAATCTCATTCACATCATTCTTCTTATGAGTTCGTTTATATCCTTTCCCCTGTAGCCCAGCGCACCGCCTACGGAGTATGCTCTCTTTATACCTTCATAACCCTTTCTGGGTGGAGATAATCTGAAGACGGGTTTTATATCTGGAAGCTCCCTGTATCTTATCTTCCCATCAAGTATGGCCTCCGCGAGCTCTTCCACGGATTTGTAAGGTGTGGACCTCTTGATGTATTCATCATCCACCGGTTTGTCTCCGATCAGCCTACCCCGCCTCTTTATCAGCTCAACGAGCGTATCCTTATCGAGCTCACCCCACGTTATATAATCCTTCGCCTTCTGGAGCATTCCTTTGAAAGATTCGTTTTCCTCCACTATCACGCAGTGGTTCACCCTGTGCAATCTCAGCATCTGTAAGGTTTTCTTTATATCGTGCCTCACATTGACGGTACCCCTTACCCTTATTACCGCGTACACCATGTTATTCCTCCTTCATGCCGACAGATCCCGACACTATATTCAGTTTTCTCATCTCCTCCTCCGTAAGTCGCATCTCCGCATTGTTTTTGAGAGCATCGAATACCGCCTTAGCATAATTGACCGTCGTTCTGGTGGTACCTCTCGTGAATGCCCAGATGTCTTTCACACCCGCCAATCTGAGTATTTTCTTTGCGACATCCCCCGCCGCCAGCCCCAGACCCTGAGGCGCTGGCTTGAAGTAAACTTCAACGGAGCCGCATTTTCCCCTGACCGCAAAGGGTAAAGTGTGGGGCTTTCCGCATCTGCACTCCCATGAGCCACAGCCCCTTCTCACCTCGATTATGTTGAGTTTCGCATTCTCTATGGCTTTTCTTATACTCGCCCCAACTTCCTTACCTTTGGCATGCCCGAGGCCAACATACCCATCCTCATTACCAACGACAACGGTGATCGCAAATTTTACCCTTCTGCCGGAGTCGGTCATCCTCTGAACCATGTTCACATCGAGTATCTCATCTTTCAGGTCTGGCAGCAAGATATCAACGATTTCCGGCTCTTTAAGAGGCAAACCGGTTCTGAGAGCCTCTCCCATCGTTGTGATTCTCCCGCTCTTCACCAGTCTGCCGAGTTTGGTCTTTGGCTCCCACTCCACACCGTTCATTTCTCTCCCCCTATTATTTTATCTCTAAGTTCAAAAACATCGATTTTTGGTTTTTTCTCAAGATGTTCGCCCTTAATCCTATCCTCACTCGGAAACACTTCTTCGCTACACGGGCAGTGAATACCGGCATCTATTATTCCCTTTATGGCGGCAAAGACCCTGCATCCTTTACTCGCGGTGTATCTCCCTATATCCGCTATGCATTCCTCTATACCCTTTTCCTTTGCCCTCTTTCCGGCGAGCACGCCCGTGAGGTACGCGGCCGGCGTCGTGTCTTTGGATGCGTTCCATCCGTATTTCTCCAGTTCCCTGGACGTTGCACTCGCGAGAACCTCATCACCCTTCTCATTATACCTGATGAACTGTACGGTGATGTACTTGAGGGACCTTCTAACGACTGCTCTCACCTTTCTCGACTTGAGTAGGTTCTTCCTCTTCCGGTAGTCCGTTATGCCGAGCCTCCTCCTCTTAAACGGAGGTACATATCTTGGTCCATGCTTCATTTCTTCTCCTCCTTGAGAATGCCTTCCGCTATGAGATGGGTTCTGAGATGAGATTTATCTCTAAAGACACCGCTCTTTGCCCTCAGATAGTACATTCTGTATGTTTTTCTGTCTATCTTTCCACTATCTCTGAGTTCCCTCAGATACGCCCTCATCGCTCTTATGGTGACGACCCATCTTCTCTTTCTCGGGTATCTCGCATACTTTGCACCCTTCCTGGAGCCGTGACCCCTCCTCCTTCCTTTCTCTTTTTGCGCCTTGAGTTTCTTCTTTCTGGCTCTCGATATTCCCTTTATCGGTTTCTTGGCTATAGCCCCTCCCTTTATGAGCAATCTGATATCTCCTCTGGTTACCGCTCTCGCAATCTCCTCGCATCTATCTGGGTCCATCCACACTCTATTTTCTCCGCACTTCAGTATCTCAGCAGCCATTCTCCTCTGATGCCTTAAATCCGTCATAGTTCACCCCTATTCAGAACCCTTATTCCGAGCTCATCCGCTCTCTTCACTATTTCAATCCTCTTTCTGGTTCCAACCGTTCCCCCTATTCTCGCCGCCTGGCGCTCCGGATTTATCTTCTCAAGATCCTCAACTCGATAAACCATAACTTCCTCAAAGCCAGATGGATGGAGATTTCTAGCCAGTTTTGGTCCTCTGTACCCTATTTTCACTCTTGGTGGTCTGTATTTCAAGCCTTTTCTCATCTTGGAGTGAAGACCCTTTGGTCTCCTCCAGCATTCTCCAAGCCTCTTGTACCTGAACCATTCCTGTCTGCGGAAGGTCGGCTCCTTCTCTTTTCTAATCTTTCTTTTCTCGAGAGCATCTTTCAGTTCGCTGGTCAGTTTCGGTTTTATCTTTGGTTTGACCTTCTTCTTTTCAGGTTCCTCGACCTTCTCTTCCTTGACCTCCTTTTCTTCGGCTTCCTCCTTGACTTCCTCTGCTACCTCTCCCTTTTTCTCCTCCGGTTTTTC
>CAYSPA010000017.1:10089-18819 GCA_964432835.1 uncultured Thermoplasmatales archaeon
TCTGCGCCGCCGGGCCGAAGCAACTGTTTTTCCGCTTCCTCCTTTATCTTCTTTGCGAGCTCCTCGCCGATACCCTTTATACCGCTCAGTTCTTTGACATCAGCCTCTTTCAGTTTTTCGATGGAATCGAAACCGGCCTTTATTATTGCTTCTGCCTTCGCCTTGCCTATGCCCTGAATGCTGGTCAAAAATTTTATGATATCTTCCCTGCCCATCTATCAATCACCTCTCGATATTCTATATATCCCATCCTGGAACACTCTCACGTCTCTGTTCTTCACCCGTGTAGCCATTTCTATGTTCGCGACGGTCTGTCCAACCTTTTCTTTGTCTATTCCCCTGACGAATATCAAATCTCCCTTTATCTCGACGCTGACCCCATCGAGTATCTTTGCCACCCTTGGCTTTCTCTCTCCAAGGAAATTGTGAATCATGAACTGATTACCACTCACTGAGGTTTTTATCGGGAAGTGGGAATAAACAACCTTCATCGTATATTCAAACCCTTCTGTCACGCCTTTAATCATATTTTTAATGTGAGCATAACATGTACCAACCATTGCGAGGTCCTTCCTCCTCGGCTTCTTGCAGTATATCTCCACTTTGTTATCAACCTTCCTCACTATCACCTTGTGATGTGTTAACTGTCTGAACAGTTCTCCTTTTTCGCCTTTAACGTACACCTTATTGTCCTCTTCCACTCTGACCTCCACGTTTTCCGGTATCTCGATCACCTTTCTGACCTCCTCCAATCTCTTCCTTGCCATGCCCTATCACCCTAATACACGTAAGCGAGCAGTTTCCCACCTATGCCAAGTTCTTTTGCCTTCTTGTTCGATATCACTCCCTGATTGGTGGTGAGTATGAGTATCCCAAAATCCCTTGCGGGAAGGTATCTTGATTCCCACTTTTCCATCTCGTCTCTCTTTATGGGATATCTCGGCTTGATGGCTTTACAATCATTTATGGTTCCATTGAGTTCAACCTCATAGTAACCCCCTTTGTGGTCATCCCTGTAAACAAACTCCTTGATATAACCCTCCTCCTTCATCAGATTGAGGACATTACCCACTAATCTGGATGCGGGTTTTATTATACACTTTCTCTTTCCCTTCATCTCTGCATTTTTTATTGCGGACATTGCATCCGACAACGGGTCGTGCTGCATGTTTTACCCCCTATCAGTAATACTTTTTAAAACCCAACTCCTCCGCTACCTCCCTAAAGCATTGCCTACAAAGATGGAGTCCATACCTTCTTATTATTCCCCTTTTTCTTCCGCACCTTTCGCAACCCTTAACCCTTCCATACATCTTTTTCCTTTCCTTTATCTTCACTCGATCACCTCTATACCGAACTTTTTCTTCATGAACTCCATGGCCTCTTCTCTCGCTACCCTGTGTTTGACGGGAATCTTTTTCCTCTTTATCTTTCTGTATTTGATTCTGTATCCCGCTCTCTCAAGGGTCACGCAGATATCCATCCCGAATATACCTATTTCGGGGTCATATTTCTGATCCGGGAAGAGAGTATAATCCGGTATACCGAAAGAGAAGTTTCCCCAATCATCAAACGAGTACGATGGTAGCTTATTGTTGAGGATCCTCAGAGCCTTTCTGAGGAATTCCTCCGCCTCCTTCTTTCTCAGCGTGACTTTACAACCTATGGGCATGCCCTTCCTTATACCGAAATCCTTGTTGGTTCTCTTGGCTATGGTTTTAACCGGCTTTCTACCGGTTATTCTCTCCAGCACCTTCTGCGCCTTCTCCAGCCTCTCGCCCGCCTCGCCGACGCCTATGTTGATCGTCACCTTCGCTATTTTTGGTTCGAATTTGTTATGTTTCATCTATCTCCACCTCTGGAAGTCTGATGGCTGGTCTCTCTTTACCGATTGGAAATACGTAATCCTTTATGGTTGAAAATGTACCATCCTTACCCTTGAGGGATACGAGATTTGGTTTGGGAGATTTTGTAATTATTATCTCTTCAATGGTTGCGATCTCACCGATGTGCTTTCCTCCGGTTATGAGAGCGGTGGTTCCCTTCTCCATGGGATAGTGTTCGAGGATTTTGTTATCCGCAAACGATAATTTTATCACATCTCCCGTTTTGTAACCGTCTTTTTCCACGAGTACGTTTCTTCCATCGTGCAAATTGAGCTGGGTCTTTCCGCCTCTCACCGTGGTTTTGTTCTCTATCCTGCAGAGCTTCCAGCCGGCTTCGCTTCCATCTATTGGGACGAGGGCGAGTTTTCCCCTCTGATTGAATAATACTCTATACGATTTTTTGAGTTTGGGGATGGAGATCACATCCATCAAACCGCACGGGAATTTCACGTCCTTTCTAACCCTTCCATCGACCAGAATATTGCCCGCCTTTATGATTTTTCTTGCTTCGGTTCCGGTGTCACAGAGTTTGAGGATATCTCTCACTATCACTCCCAGAGGAAGAGAACCATCAAGCGGGTGGGGACCTGGAGACGGTTTCATGACGAATTTTGATACCTTCCTTGCGATCGGCATCGCCCTCGGTGCGGCCAGCCTTTTGAGATGTTTACTCATTCTCCCTTACCTCCTCTTCTTTCTCCTCCTCTTTTTCCTCTTTCAATTCTTCAGCCTCTCTAATCTGTTCCTCGGCTTCCTTCTCTATTTCTCTCTTCACCTCCTCCGATACTCCTCTCTCGAGCTTCTTCCTTCTTACGGGATCCGTCAGGTTTAACTTGGTGATTATCAGGTTGTTGGGATGGATGGGTCTCATCACCCTCTTACCATCAGCCTTTGTTATGAGTGCACCCTCCACTTTCACGGTCCCTCTCTTGAGGTCAATCTCCGCTATCTTTCCGGTATGACCTTTGAAATCTCCTCTAACGACCTTCACCGTATCGCCTTTGGCCACGGGAAAACTCCTTTTCCCATACTTTGTTGCGAGCTCATCCGATAGATGAGCGGATAGCATCTTTCTTCTCAGGTGTAGGGGTGCGTTGAACAGGAATTTTCTCTGTTTTCTCGGCTGTTTTGAAGTTATCACGTTATCACCTCAAACGATCATGGACGCATTCGCTGCTATTTTCGGCCATCTTTCGGCCGCCTCGAGGGCTACAGGTCCCTTTATCATGGAACCCTTCATCTCCCCATTTGGAGTAACAATAACGGCTGCATTATCTTCAAACTGAACCATAACACCGCTCGGTCTCCTGTAGGGTCTCCTCTGTCTGACTATCACTGCATAGACCACCTGCTTCCTTATCTCTATATTTCCTTTCTTGACGCTCGCCACAACCAGGTCTCCAACGCCCGCAGCCGGATACCTGCGGTGAACTCCCTTGATTTTCGGGACCATTATGATCTGGAGTTCCTTTGCCCCGGTGTTATCGACGCACTCCAATCTTGCTCCGACGGGCAGACCTCTGTGTGTTCTTCCGGGTACTCCCTTCATTTCCTTTCACCCTCGATTTTTTGGATCACCACAAATGATACCCCTTTGCTCAGGGGTCTGCATTCGGCGATTTTCACCTTATCCCCAACCTTCACACCGAGACATGGTGGGCAATGGGCCATATATCTGGATGTTCTTTTCTCGTATCTCTCATATTTCGGAACATAGTGAAGATATTCTCTCTTCACCACAACCGTCTTCTGCATCTTATCGGATACAACCTCTCCCGTTATGATCTGTCCCCTCACGGATAGGGTACCGTGGAATGGACAGTTCTTATCGTCGCACGCGTTTTCTGGTACCGGAACGTTCAATCCAATATCTCTCCCTTTCTTTTCTGCCATTTCCACTACCTCGCCTTTTTAATCCTTTCTTCGGGTCTGTACCTCAACCTGAGTCCATCTATATGGTAAACGTTATCTCCGATGGTGAATTCGAATACCGCGGTATCCTTGGCTATGACCTTCTCCTTACCATTTATCTCTATCTTAAAGGTGTTTTTGGTCTCATCCACGATCTTCCCCTCTCTACCAATCCAAGAGGGATCCGTGCATTTTACGATTTTTACCTTCTTTCCTATGAGTTCTCCTTTCACCAACAGGGTCTCTCTTTTCATATACCCACCTATGACATCTTGACCGTATAGCCGAGGTCCTCGAGGTATTTCTTGACCTTCTCTCTGTGGTCGCCCTGTAACTCTATCCTACCATCCTTTACCGTTCCTCCGCTGGCGCAGATGGACTTCAGTTTGCTCACGAGAGATTTCATATCCGTCGCCTTATCGTTGATACCCTCGATTATGGTCATCGTCTTTCCGTATCTTCTCTTGTCTATCTTTATTTCAACCACCTGCTGTTCTCTCGCTATCTCACCGCATACGCACAATTCCTTGGGCAGACCGCATTTCGGACAGATCTCGCTCATCTCCCCTTTTCCTCCCCAATCACGGTAAGCAATCTCGATATGGATTTTCTCAACTGCCTTATCTTTCCAGGATTGGGAGGGGATCCGCCCATGGCAGCTACTCCCCTTTCGTGCATGAGTTCTTCTCTCAACTCCTTCAACTTCTTCTCCCTCTCTTCGGGAGACATATTCCTGATTTCCTTAATCTTGAGTGCCATCACTCCACCTCTTTTAAAATTTTCTTCAACTGCTCCTTAATCTCCTTGGCTGTCTTCTTACCTATCCCCTTTATCTTTTCGAGGTCTTCCACGGACATATCCTTGAGGTCTTCGATCGATTTGATGCCCATCTTTTCCAGTTCTCTAACTATGGATTCGCCGATTCCTTTGAGGTCGGTTATTTTCATCTCTTCTTTTTTCTCCCCTTTCTTCTCCTCCTTTTCTTCCGCCGTCCCTTCCTTTGCCTCTTCTTTGGCTTCTTCTTCAGATGGCACAACTATTGAAATCTCATCGGGCAGTTTTGCGTCGGGTTTCATTATCCTGACCTTAACACCTATAACTCCGGGTTTGAGTTTTGCAACGGCAAAACCCTCATCCATGACCTCATTCACTATATCTCCACAGTATTTGACGTGACCTTGGGTGAACTTCTCTGTTCTGTGTCTCTCTCCCGTGAGTTTTCCCGATATTATTACCTGACAGCCTTTTGCCCCCGCTTCCATGATCCTTCTCACCGTAGAATGGGCTGCTCTTCTGAAATGCCATCCCCTCTCCAGCGCCTCGGCGAGTTTTTCCGCCATTATCTGGGCGTTAAGCGTGGCTTTATCCCCGGCTTCCAGTATTTCTATCTGGGGATTGTCTATTTTAAACTTCTCTCTTATCTCCTCCGTCAGTTTTGCTATGTTTGAACCCCCACGCCCTATGACGAGACCGGGTCTCTCAACGAGTATGGATATTCTCGTACCCATTGGAGTTCTCTGTATATCCATGCCACCGAAGCCGGCGCCGGCTATCCTTTCTCTGAGATATTCTTTGACCATGAGCCTTCTGACGTTTTCCCTGACAAACTTCTTTTCTGTTGCCATTACTCTACCTCCTTAAGGACGATTTCAATATTTGTCGTCTGCTCATTTTTCTGAGTCGCCCTACCATAGGCTCTGGGCATTATACCTTCGATCTCTCTACCCTTATATGCGGAGATGTGAGCGATAATCATATTTTCTGGATCAAGACCCTTGTACTCGGCATTGTTCTCCGCATTTTCGAGTATCTTCAATATGTATCTCGCCGCCTTCTGAGGGTATGCTCCAGAGCCCATTCCTCTGCGGTGACACATCTTCTTTCTGTGGGTGAAGAAAGGAACCGCTCTCTTCATCTTGATGACCTCTTCGAGGTATCTCTTCGCATCGGGAACCTTCATGCCTTTTATGGCTCTGGCTATGTTCACGGAGTGCTTTGGCGAGCATCTCAGCTCGTAGCCATACGCTTTTGCGGTTTTTTCGGGGTCTATATCCTTTATGGAGTATCTTCTCATGGTCCATCACTTCAGAGGCATATATTTACTACTCCTGGTGGCCCCAACTCCAGGTCCACTGTGGATAACCCTCTTTCTGGTTAAGGCGAACTCTCCAAGGTAATGCCCTATCATCTCGGGCTGAATGGTTACGGGAACGAATTCCTTTCCGTTGTGAACACCTATGGTTTTACCCACAAACGATGGTAGTATAATCATATCTCGGCAGTGGGTCTTTATGATCTCCCCCTCTTTTGCCTTCTCGACATCTTTCAGGAGTTTGTACTGTCTCTTTGTAAGCCCCCTCTTCAGGGTTCTTCTCGCTCTTGAAGGCAGGAGTTCGAGCAGTTCCTCGAAACGCATCTTCTTCAATTCCTCAATGGTTTTTCCCCTGTATGTAAACTCCCTGACTGCAATCTCCGCCCGTTTCCTTCTTTTTCTTTGCCTTCTGGATAACCTCTTCTCAGCCATACCTCATCACTTTCTCCTACCCGTTCTTCTCGCTCCTATACATCCAACCTTTCTACCCGGTGGCGCATTTTTGCTTACAGTCGACGGTCTACCCACATGCTGATGAGAGCCTCCTCCATGGGGGTGTGCAACCGGATTCATGGCGACTCCTCTCACAAGCGGGTAAACCTTACCCCTCGCCCTTGCGAAGTGGTATTTCTTTCCCGCTTTGACGAAGGGCTTCTCTCCTCTCCCGCCGCCGGCGGGGATGCCTATGGTGGCTCTGCACAGTGAAGAGAGTGTTTTGAACGCCCCGGAGGGAAGCTGTATGACCGTCTTGTCTCCATGATGTGAGACAATTGTTGCATGGGAGCCGGCTGCTCTCACGAGTCTTCCCCCGTCTCCGGGTTCCATCTCCACGTTGTACACGGGATAACCTTCGGGAATCTTCCCGATGGGAAGAACATTTCCAACGGCAACCTCATTCTCCGTTATCTTTACGGTATCTCCAACCTTAATACCCTCTGGTGCGAGCAGTATGACGCTTCTGCCCTCATCTGACCTCACAACCATGATGGGTGCTGAATGGATGGCATCTCTCCTTATCTCGGTAACCTTTCCCTCGAACTCTCTATCGTAGGGGTACTTTATTTCACCCAGGAATCTGTGTGAAGGTATCTTGAACTTTGACGTTCCGCGTCCCCTTCTCTGTGACAATATTCTCTTACCCATTTTCTACCTCCATCAGAATATACCTATCCTCATACCTACTTCCTCGGCGCTGTACTCGGGTTTCAGTTTGACCATTGCGTGTTTTCCTCTTTTCGTTATCTTCGTGTTCACCGATTCCACCTTCACATTGAATGCCTTCTCTACCGCCTCTTTTATCTGAAGCTTGTTCGCATCTCTTTTCACTATGAATTCCAGTGTGTTGTTTTTCGTTATCGCCTCCATGGTCTTCTCGGTGACGTATGGATGAAGTATTATCTCGTAAGGGTCTATATCCCGCATATCACGAACCTCCCAGTTCTTTCAATGCCTCTTCGGTTATAACCATCAATCTTCCCGCTCCGCCGCCGGGCGCGAGATGGATTATGTTGAGCTGAGACGGCTCCACTATATCTACACCGGGAAGATTTCTGGCGCTCTTAAAAATATTACCTTCGTTGGAAACTATGAGTATCGATTTCGGCACCTTGTATTTTCTCCCTCTCCTCTTTCCCTTTCCCGCTCTTATCTTCTTCCCGTTTTTGGCTCTTTCGATATCCTCGATAACGCCGATCTTTTCGAGAACCTTCATCACGTCCTTTGTCTTGGAAAGGTCCTTGAATTTATCCTCAACAACAACCGGAAGGGTGATATCATCTCTAAATCTGTGACCTCTTGCTCTTACCTTATCTGCATCCTTTGTGGAGGCTATACTGGATAGTATAGCAAGTTTTTTCTCCTTCTTGTTTATCTTTTCCTCCCATATCTTCTCCGCTTTTGGCGGATGTGCCCTTCTACCTCCTACCGTATTTGGTGCCTGCACGGCCCTGCCGGTGCCTCCATTTAACCTCGGTATCCTCGCCATCCCTCTGCCCTTCCCGGGCCATCTGCATGCATGCCTTTTTCCAGCCAGTGGGTCTGCGCCGTACGGCTGTCTTCTATTCGACATCGCCACCCAGAAGGCTTTCTTTATGATATCTGGCCTGTATGGAGTATCGAATATCTCGGGAAGGTCGATTTTTGCCTTCACATTACCCTCAAGGTCGTAAACATTCACCTTCATCCTCATACACCCTGCTTACTCATCGTGGATATATACGTTATTTCCGGCTTCTCAACCTTTACACCCTTAATGTATCTCACAGCGTCTCTGAATCTGATCAGCCTCTTGACCGGTCCGGGCACGGAGCCATGGATTATCACGTACTGGTTTCTCACTATCCCGTAATGCGGGAAGCCGCCGGCGGGGGTTATCTCCTCGCCGTTCTCTCCAATTTTCAGGATTCTCTTGTTGAATTCCGTCCTCTGATGATATCCCATCTGTCCCGCCTGAGGCACGGTTGGCTGAATGAAACTCGGATGCCAGGAGCCACATGTACCTATCATTCTCCGGTGTTTGGAGTTCTTGTGGAAGAGCAATTTTACACCCCATCTCTTGACGTGGCCCTGGAATCCCTTGCCCTTGGTAACGGCAACGACATCCACCATGTCTCCCTCCGCGACCACATCATTAACGCGGAGTTCCTTGCCGAGGAGGGATTTTGCGTACTCCATTCTCTCTTCAATCGTTCCTCCGCCTATCCTCATTTCCATGATTTCTGGCTTCTTTTTCGGTATTGAGGGCACCAGTCTGGGTTGGGTGTAGGTGAGAATCCTAACATCTGCAACATCGCCCCGCCCCTCTATTTTGTCCCAGCTGTGGTCCAGTTTCTTGGGCAGGGG
>CAYSPA010000018.1:0-18733 GCA_964432835.1 uncultured Thermoplasmatales archaeon
ACATTTTGGCTATTCTCCAACCATAGAATACCGGTCTATCTCTTGGGAAGACATCCTCCACGATAGAACCTTTCATAAAGAGGAGTAGAACATTTGTATGGGTATACAAATTCGGAGATATGCATCTATGGTTCCGGTTTGTCATTGATTTGGAAAGCGGGAAAGCGGGCCAGAAGTTATCTGCTGTGTGGGTCATCACCGCCTTCTATGAGAGAGGAGTGGACATTAAAAACGAATCAAGAGATTTACTATGGCATTGCAGGAGGCGCTCCGCAATGCTTAAGTTGACAGCATCGAGAAATCTTTTTATTTCGTCAGATAAAGTTGATAACAGGGTCTACAAAAACTGTAATAAATCACTTCATCATAACCTGAAAACATGTTTCAGCGACCAAGAGGGACGAGAGATTTTCTTCCGGATGACATGCTCAAGAGAAGATATCTAGAAAATAAACTGAGAGAGGTTTTTTTATCATACGGTTATAGAGAGGTTCAAACACCAACATTTGAACATCTCGAACTCTTCACCGCAAAATCGGGTGAGGGTATCATAGAGGAGATGTACACATTCAAAGACAAAAGCGGTAGAGACCTCGCTCTGAGACCTGAGCTCACCGCTCCCGTGATAAGGATGTATGTGGAAAAACTTCAGATGTCACCAAAGCCCATAAAACTGTTCTACTTCGGAAATTGCTACAGATACGACAGACCGCAGAAGGGAAGATACAGAGAGTTCACACAGGCGGGATGCGAGCTCATAGGCTGTGATTCACCTTCAGCCCTGGCTGAGTTGATATCTCTTGCCTGGAAATGTATGGAGAAATCCGGATTGAAAAATTTCAATCTCAGAATAGGGAACCTAGAGATACTCAACAAATTCCTCGATACAATCGGTTTAACCGATTCCCTCAAGAAAAAAGCCATTCCTCTTATAGACAAAAGAGAGTATGACGCCCTAAGAGAACTTCTGAGCAGCGATCTATCACAAGATGATATAGACCGGCTGGAGAGATTCCTCCAAACAAAAAGCATTGATGAAATTGAAAAACAGGTTGATAAAAACATGAAAGACGATATCGAGAGATTCAGGCAGATTCTTTCATGGCTCGATGTATTTGGCATCGAAAAATACGAGATAAGCATGGAAATTGTAAGAGGTCTGGAGTATTACAGAGGTATGGTTTTCGAAATAGAATGCCCGGAACTGGGCGCAGAGCGCCAGATATGCGGCGGAGGAGAGTACGAGCTCGTGGAACTGTTTGGTGGAAAGAAAGTTCCAACCGCGGGATTTGCTGTAGGATTTGACAGAGTTATCATCGCTCTTGAGGAGGAAGGTTTCGCTTTTCCAGAGGAAAAACTCGATTTTTACGTTATACCGGCATCTGAGGATGTTGTGAAAGAAGCCATAGAGATTTCCATGAGGCTGAGAGATAAAGGGAAAAGTGTGGATATAGACCTCACGGGCAGAAATCTGAGAAAGTCCATGAAGTACGCGGATTCCATGGGGGCAAAGAGGGTTATAATTGTGGGCAAAAAAGACTTGGAGGAAAACAAGGTCACGATCAGGGATATGAAAAGCGGTGAACAGAAGAGGGTAGAGGTGGATAAGTTATAATGAAAAAGATATACATTCTCGATTCATCCGCCATCTTATCCGGAAAACCCCTTTATCTCGAGGGCAAGATAGTTATACCCGAATCCATAGAGCGCGAGGTTGCAAGAGAAGACCCGAAACTTCTTCAGATATTTCTGGGGAGGGATATTCGATACGAGAAACCATCAAAGAAATCCCTGGATGAGGTCAACAGAATCGCCGAAAATCTTGGAGAAAAGGAAAGATTGTCGGATGTGGACAAGGAGATCATAGCACTCGCCCTCGACTACAGAGGGGAGGGGGATGTATGTATAATAACAGACGACTATTCCATACAGAATGTATCATCCTTTCTCGGTTTGAAATACAGGGGAATATCGGAGAGAGGAATATCAGAAAAATTTGAATGGGGATACAGGTGTGAGGGGTGCAAAAAGTTTTTTAAAAGGCCTCTCTCTTCCTGTCCAGTCTGTGGTTCAAAGCTGAAACCCGTGGTAAAAAAGAAAACCAAGGTGTAGAAATGTCCGATAACAACTCTGGCAGGGCGTTGCTTGCCGTGTTTGATATATGTGTCACGCTTTTCATAATAGGGGGAATAATTGGTAGTGTATGGCTCTACTCTGGGCAGCCATTTCCCGGCTCTCCACCCCTCGTCGTTATAGAAACGGGAAGCATGATGCATGAGAAAGAACCCTTTGGCAGAATAGGTTACATCGACCCAGGCGATATAGTTATTGCAAAGGCGGTACACGATAGAAACGAGATAATATCTTACTGTGAGGCGAAAAACAAATTCAAGCAGTACAAAAGATACGGCAGTTATGGAGATGTCATAATCTACAGACCCATGGGAAGCAAAAAACTCGTTCCAATAATCCACAGAGCCATCTGCTGGGTTGATTACGATGAAAAGAACGGAACATACACGATAGAGGAATATGGAATATACAACGCAACCTCTGTTGATATACCCGAACTCGGTTTACATGGAGTAAAATTCAGCCATTCCGGATTCATAACAAAAGGAGACCACAATCCATGCTGTGACCAGTCACCTCTGGCCGGAATCTGCAGAGAACCGGTGAAGATGGAATGGATAGTTGGTAAAGCGGAAGGAGAGCTTCCATGGTTTGGCTCTCTGAAACTGCTCTTTGAGAACAGCCATCGTGAGGTGCCTTCCGATAGCTGGCTGTGTCTTTCCATATCTATAATTATCATGATAACCATCCCCATGGTGCTGGACGTGAAGGACTATATCCGCGAGAGGAGAGGATTTACGCCACGAGAAGGGTGGCTCGGACAACTCGGAAAAAATCCAGCAATGAGGAAAAAGGTACTGAAAAAGGTGACGACCCTTTACTGGATACTTTTTATCTCCTTGATACCCATCCTGTATCTTTACCCGTTCCTGCTCATAATACCATCCCTTCTGATACTTGCAAACCTCTACGCCGCCCTCCTACTCATAGAAGATAAAAAAAGGTGGAATAAGAATTCCTCTCCCGCATGGCCCGTGCTTTCTTGTTTCGCCAGTCCTTTGATACTCACACTTTACTACATGAGGATCAGGAAGGAAATTTGAAGGGCTTGAGTTTTTTGTAATCGTACCATTCCGGATAGGTTTCGTACTCTATGGGGTCTCTGTAACCCGCATCCATAAATCCCTTGAGTCGCAATTTGCAGGAGTCACACTTTCCGCAGGCTTTCTCTTTACCTGCGTAGCACGACCACGTGAGGTGCAGGGGAGCACCTATCCTGATACCCGTTTCTATGATCTCCCTCTTTCTCATATTTATCAGAGGTGTCTCTATCCTTATGCTTTTACCCTCTACTCCCCTCTTCGTTCCGAGATCGATAACTCTCTGGAAAGCCTCTATGTATTCCGGCCTGCAGTCCGGATATCCGGAATAATCGATAGCATTTACGCCAATGTATATGAAATCCGCATCTCTAGATTCAGCAAATGCGAGAGCGAAGGATAGAAAAACGGTATTCCTGGCTGGCACGTATGTTGAAGGTATCCCTCTACCTATTTCTTCCACGCCTCTTTCTTCCATTTTCATTTTCTCATTGACGAGCGAGCTCGATATAAAAAGTTCGGGGTCGATATCTATGAATTTATGTTCCTCTACACCCAGAAACTCACCTATCCTTTTTGCGCTTTCTATCTCTCTCGCATGTCTCTGTCCATACGAAATAGTCATCGCAAACAGATTTTTACATCTCCTCCTCGCCAGCGCCGCCGAAACGCACGAATCGAGACCACCGGATAGAAGAATCACGCATTTCATATCTTCTTTCTCACCCTCGCACCCTGACCAAACCCTTCATCAACACCTATCTCAATTTCTTCCACATTATTCAGATTCTCATCCTTTATCCTCTTTATGACCTCGTTCAAAATATAGACTGCCAGATTCTCGGCAGATGTTGATTTTACCGGTAGGATGGCACAATCCCCCCTTGGAAATATGTAGATTTTACCTCCATTGACGATCTCAACCCTATCATCCAGTACCTTCACTATGGGGCTTTCTGAAGGTATCAGCATCCTGTGGTCCAGTGTCTCGGAGATGCTTTTCAGTATGTTTTTAATCAATCTAAAATCCACAATAATTCCATTCTCGGATGGTTTGCCGTATATTTTTGCATGAATTGCATAGGTGTGCCCGTGCAACCTCCCGCACTTGTTATATTCTGGAATGATGTGAGCGGAGGAGAATCTTATATTTGCAGACCATCCATCAATCTCTATATACTCCATATTCATTTTTTCCTCCTCTTCTTTCTGTAATCTTCTATCGCCGCCTTGAGTGCGTCGGCAGCAAGGTTTGAGCAGTGCATCTTTATTGGTGGTAATCCCTCGAGTGCATCCGCAACATCATCTCTCGTTATCTTCTCGGCTTCTTCCAAGGTTTTGCCTTTTGCGAGCTCCGTTATCATACTGCTCGTTGCGATTGCAGCTGCACATCCGAAGGTCTGGAATTTTATATCCACTATCCTTCCGTTTTTTACCTTTATGTATATGGTCATCGTGTCTCCACACACCGGGTTCCCCGCTGTGCCAATCCCATCTGCATCTTCGATTACGCCCATGTTTCTGGGATTCAGGAAGTGTTCCATAACCTTCTTGCTGTACATGGACATCATCTGTTCCTCCATAAGGGCGATATCTCTCTCAATCTTCCGATGACATCGGGTAGAACCTCGAGCACATAATCTACATCTTCCTCCGTATTCTCTCTCCCAAGCGTGAGCCTCAGAGAACCATGAGCCTCAACCGGAGACAGACCTATGGCGAGAAGAACATGCGATGCTTTCAATTTCTTTGAAGAGCATGCAGAGCCCGTTGATGCCGCGATACCCTTCTGATCCAGAGAGAGTACCAGAGATTCACCTTCTATGGCGGTAAATCTGAAATGGGCGTTGTTTGGCAACCTCTTTTCGGGGTGACCGTTGAGATAAGATTCTTCCACGCTATTCAGAATGCCCTTTATCAGTCTATCCCTGAGTTTCTTTATTCTGGAGTTATCATCCTCCATCCTGATTTTAGCCAGTCTGCATGCTTCACCCAGACCAACGATACCCGGTACATTTTCGGTCCCCGACCTTATTCCACCTTCGTGACCCCCACCTGTTTGTATACTTTTGAGCTTTACACCCTCTCTTACGAACAGGGCGCCGGCGCCCTTCGGCCCATACATCTTATGGGCTGATATGGAAAGAAGGTCTACTGGAAGTTTTCTTACATCTATGTTTATTTTCCCAACCGCCTGTACCGCATCGGTGTGAAACAGTACATTGTGCTCTCTGGCTATTCTTCCGATTTCTTCTACAGGTTCTATTGTTCCTATCTCGTTATTTGCAAACATTATGCTTATCAGGAAGGTTCCCTTTGTTACGGAATTCTGAAGTTCATCTAGGTCTATGAGGCCGTATTTATCAACGTTGAGATATTTTATTTCAAATCCCTCTCTTTCAAGGTCTTTGCAGGTCTCAAGAACAGCAGGATGCTCTATGGATGAGGTTATTATGTGTGGTCCTTTCTCTTTCAATTTGTCTCTGTTGAGGTAAGCTATACCCCTCAATGCCAGATTATCGGATTCCGTACCTCCGCTTGTAAAGATAATTTCATTGTCCTTCGCGCCAATCAAATCCGCAACCTTCTCTCTCGATGTCTCGATGGCTTCATGCGCTTCTCTGCCAAATGAGTGCAGAGAGGAAGGGTTACCGAATTTCTCAGAAAAATATGGTAGCATGGCTTCGAGAATCTCTCTGTCAAGAGGTGTGGTTGCGGCGTGGTCGAGATATACTCTTCTCATATCAATCTCCTCTTCCAATTTTCATCATCCTCTCGATGGGTGTTCTCGCTTTCTCCAGGATATCCTTCGGCAATTTCAATTCGGGTTCCAAGTTTTCCAAGCTGTAAATAATCTTGTCCAGCGTTATCTTTTTCATATCTGGACAAATTGCGGTTGGAACCGGATAAAACTCCTTTTCGGGATTTTCCTTTTTCAATCTGTAACATAGTTCTTTCTCAGTTCCAACTATAAACTCCCTGCAGTTGGACTCTCTTGCGTGTCTCACCATACCATTTGTGGAGAACACGGAATCTGCTATATCTATAACCTCCGGTCTGCACTCAGGGTGAACCATTATCTCCGCATCTGGATGTTCTTCTCTGAGACGCAGTATATCCTCTTTTCTTATACTGTTATGGTGGGTTGGACACATACCCTGCCAGAGTATAATTTCCTTATCTTTGATGAATCTCTTCGCATACATTCCCAGATTTTGATCTGGAACAAATATTATTTTCTTCTCTTCCAGACTCCTGATAACCTTCACAGCATTTGAAGATGTACAGCATATATCAGATATTGCCTTAACATCGGCGGTTGTATTCACATAAGCTACAGTTGCAGCATCGGGATGCTCTTTCTGAAGCCGACCGAGACTATCAACATCAACCATATCTGCCATTGGACATCTTGAACTGATATCGGGATGAATCACTACTTTATCCGGGTTTAGAATCTTTGCCGTCTCTGCCATGAAATTGACACCGCAGAATATTATGTAATTCGCATCCGTATTCGTTGCCTTCCTCGCAAGGTCAAGGGAGTCGCCAACGAAATCCGCTATATCCTGAACTTCTGGTAGCTGGTAGTTGTGGGCAAGAATCACAGCATCGTTTCTTTTTTTGAGTTCATTGATTTTCTCCAGCAAATCTTTTTTCATGACATTTCTCCATACCCGAATCAGATTCATCTTTTTGTAGTTTTTTGGAAATCGAGGGAGCAGTGAAAAGGAGCGAGGTTGAAAATGGTTAACAACACCCATGTGAAAATGGTATAACGCTTTTACAGCATATCTCTCCATCAGAAAAATTATTTAAGGTTGAATCCATATTATTAGTGCGTTGAGGGTTGATAAATGAGGAAAGGCCTTGTTTATAAAACCGCCGTATTTGCTATCGCTTCACTCATTCTACTTACATCCGTACCATCAACAGCCATCAGCGGGAAGATCAATATGCTTGCATCAGAGCAACCTGATGATACGGTGGAAATCTCGGTCAATTTTCCCGGGTTGAAGGGTGTAAAGAATTATACCATAAGGATAACGACGGAGAAGTACGAGGAGCTTTGCAGAGTATTTAACAACACCATGAAAGCCCTGCAGAATGCAGAAACCGAAAGAGAAGCGCGTGAGATATTTAATGAAACCGTTCTCAAGCTCAGGGAGATTGGCATAATATCTCCGGCGATCGATATCACCAGATTACAGAAAATGGTAACCGGTAATTATCTTCGTGATACACATCGGGACAGAATTCTGAAAATCATGGAAAAACTGAATCTGACCGAGAAGAGCGACAACGTCCTGTGCCTGGTTTGTGGAGCGGCAAGTAATACTTTTAAGATGGATTTTTCAAATCGTATATATGACATACTGGTGCGTATGCCATCTTTCCTCATAGCTCTGATGTTATATATGGTAGCAGAGATCACATCCGAATCGGAAAGTCCTATTCTCTTCTCTCTGTCTACACTGAGCGATGCCCTCTCTATACCTTTCTTTATACTATTTCTCATTCCGCTATCAGGTCCAGTTTCTCTTTTAGGAACCATATGCCTCGGTTGCGACTGGGGTAATGTCTTTGTACCATTTGGTCATACCCACAGATATCCTTCACAGGGATTTCTGTGGACGAAGGGGCAGAAAGGAACCAAGATATGGAATGGCAAATTCTATGGTAATTATTCTTCTTGGCGTATGCTATCCCTGTATTTTCCCTTGCTCTGGCTTTCTATGCTAATGGAAATGCTTTCAGAAAGTGTTTCCTCTCCATCCCTCGAAGAACTGTTTTATGTACTTTCGGTATTGTTGTTATTATATCCGGCGATTCTTTATGGTCCTCTCCTCGCCTTATTTGGAGATCCATATCCCGGTATCCTGGGCTTTACCGGCATTTATATAAGCGTACCTCTTGATTTTCCAGGTCACTATGGTCCATCCTTCTTCCTGGGTCACGCTCTGGGCGTCGCTATCAAGTAGTTTATATCTAATTATCACAAAACAAAAACGTTCCCAAACAACAATAAAAAAGGTAATAACCCACTAAACAATACCATCTTGAGGAGAACATGGATGTGATATCATTCGGTGTGGGCTTGGTTATAGGCGCGATAATATCCTTGATGGCATTATCCATTGCTCTTCCAAAAAGAAGAGAGAGAAATGAGCCAAATTCCAGATACACAAGCAACTGGTCTCTGAGTACCCTGACGAATCCGAGAATAGTTGCAGAGTACCTTCTCGATGTTGAGATTCCACCGGGAGCGAGAGTTGTTGTCAAGCAATGCAAGGATAAGGAGAAACTGAAAGGATTGAACGTCAGGTACAATCCCAACGTGAAAGGATGCTTTGCTCTGGGTGAGGACAGAGCAATAATACTGGCGGGTCCCTTTAAAGACAAAGAGCCAGCTGTTATAACGGTAGAGAAGAACATCCTCCTGAAACTCAATGATCGGTTTGAAAGTTACTGGAATAATGGAGTCGTTCCCAAAAATCTGTGATGCACCATGAGCGTGCTGATAAAAAATGCTCTGATACTGACCCAGGATGATAAGAGAAGGAGGATAAAAGGTAACATTTACATCAGCGACAACACGATAGAGAATATATCTGAAGATCCAATAAATGTGGAGGCAGATTTTAAGATAAACGGAGAGGGAAAGGTCGTCATACCAGGGCTGATAAATACCCATACCCACATCCCCATGACCCTTCTCAGAGGATACGGAGATGACATGGTTCTCGAAGAGTGGCTGCAGAAACGAATATGGCCTGTTGAAGCTAAACTTGATAAAGCATCTATATCAGCGGGTACAGACCTCGGATTGCTGGAGATGATAGCTAGCGGTACAACATGCTTTGCAGACATGTATTTCTTTGAGGATACTATTGCGGAGAGAACAAAAAAAGCCGGACTGAGGGGTTTTCTTGGCTTCTCCTTTCTTGACTTTGGAACTCCGGAGTACAAATTTGAAGAGTTATTCTCTAGATGCGAGGAATTTATAAAAAGATGGAAAGGCGATGAATTGATTACTCCTACTATTGCACCTCACTCCACATACACGTGTTCACCAGAGACACTCAGAAGATGCGCCGATATCTCAGAAAAATACAACCTCCTCATACAAACTCATTGCTCGGAAACGCAACATGAGGTTCAGGATGTATGGAGAAGATACAAAGCGAGACCGGTTGAGCAGTTCAAAAAAACAGGTCTTCTCAATGAAAGAGCTATACTGGCTCACTGCGGCTGGATAACCAAAGGAGAGGTCAGAGAGATAGCCAGAGCAAAAGCCAGTGTATCTCACAATCCCGTCAGCAACATGAAGTTAGCTACAGGCGGATTTACGCCTCTTCCCGAACTTCTCAACGAAAACGTTAATGTTGGAATAGGCACGGATGGCGCAGCAAGCAACAATACGCTTGATATGATAGAGTCAATGAAATTCACCGCCCTTCTCCACAAACACCACAGATGGGATCCATGTGTGGCGAATGCGCAAGAGATTCTCGATATGGCCACAATCCATGGCGCAAAAGCTCTCCATATATTTGATAGAGTCGGCTCCATAGAGGAAGGTAAGCTCGCGGATATCGTGATAATAGATTTTCATAAACCACATCTGTATCCATGTTATGACCCGGTCTCTCACATAGTATATGCCTCCAGATGTTCTGATATCTATGCCACGATAGTGAATGGTAAGATCCTGATGATGGAAGGAGAGTTCTTCACACTGGATAAAGAAGAGGTCATGGAAAAGGCACAGAAAGAGGCGGAAAGACTGACGGGCGATGCGGGATGCTAAATCTCATAGGTCTACTTATCTCGTTCGTAATTATAATCATAATGTTAAGGAAAAAAATCAATTTTGGCTTCTCATTGATAACGGGTTCACTGGTAATGATAATATTCTCATCATTCGAGATAGAAATTTCAGAAATGGCAAAATCTCTGCTGGAGTCTCTGATATATTCGATCGATAAGCAGACTTTTCAGCTTACAACCATAAAACTTGCGGTGGTGGTACTCCTTATAGTGGTTGTAGCAAAATCCATGGAACTCACCGGTATGCTGGAAAAGTTGATAGGCGCTTTCAGCAAGGTATTCTCATCAAAGGCACTTCTCGCCATCCTCCCTGCGGTTATTGGGCTTCTCCATGTGCCGGGCGGCGCCCTCTTCTCGGCGCCCATGGTTGGTACCGAAGGAAAAAAGGTGGGGGCGAGCAGGGAAGAAATATCTGTTTATAACGTCTGGTTCCGTCACATATGGTTTCTGATTTCTCCTTTTTCCTCTTCGATTATTCTGATATGCAGTGAGAGTTTCGCAAACATGAACATCTATACATTCATCTTTTATCAACTCCCGGTATTCTTCTTCATGGTGTTTCTCGGTTTGATAATGATGAGAGGAATCCCGAAAAACAAAAAGAGAAAGGAAAGAAAAACCTCTTTTAGAGAGATGAAATATGTACTCCCGATAGTTGCTCCTATAGTTATCTCTCTTATCCTTTCAACGGTATTTGGTCTCGATTCTATAATATCACTCATCATATCTTTACCTGTTGGAATCATCCTGATATTTGTGATTGGAAAAATCGGATTCAGGGAAAGCGTAGATATTGTGGTGAGGAGTTTATCGTGGAAGATGCCTCTGGCAGTAATCGGTATAATGATGTTCAGGGCAGCTGTGATATCCTCTGGGGTTATTGAATCCATAAGGGTTCTGATAACATCATTCTCAATACCACCAATAGTTGCAATAGTGGCAGTTCCATTTGTACTGTCCTTTCTGATGGGGCACAATCTCGGCTCAATAGCTCTTGCTTATCCTCTTCTCCAACCTCTTTTTGATATAACTGGTTACAGTAAAGTGGCTTTAACCAGCATACTTTATGTCAGCTCCTTTTCCAGTTATCTGTTTTCACCCCTCCATCTGTGTGTTGTTGTTACCAATGAATATCTTAAACCTGATCCCTCCAAGTTTTACAGAATAATAGTCCCATATTCCGTGATGTTGATTCCCTTTAATATTTTCGTAATGCTCGGTCTCGTGAGGTAGGTAGCATGATACTGGGTAGCTACAGGATAGAAATACCTTTTGAGGAGTTGAAAGGTTATAAAAGAATACTTATCCAGCTTCCATCCGGGCTTAAAATTTATGCAAGAAAAATAGTCGATATCCTGGAAGAAAAAACGAAGGCAGATATCCTGGTGAGCTCAGATCCCTGTTTTGGTGCCTGTGACTTGGCTGTGGATACCGCTTTGAGCGTGGATGCAGACCTCCTGTTACACTTTGGTCATCTACCCATACCAAACCTGAAAATCGATTTTCCAGTGAAGTTTGTTGATGTTATAATGGACATTGATGTATCATCTGTAACTGATCTGATAGTCAGTGGCGTAACAGAGAAGAATATCTCAATAGTGACAACAGCACAGCATATCCGATATCTGAACGAGATAAGAAAAAATCTTGAGAAGAGGGGTTGCAGAGTGAGGATAGATGAGGGTGATGGAAGAATTGCACAGCCGGGTCTGGTTCTCGGATGTAATTTTTCGTCAGTATCTGGAGATGCTGAAGCCGTTGTATTTGTTGGAACCGGAACCTTTCATCCCGTTGGTATCTCCATATCGACCCGGAAACTTGTATACTCTTTAGATCCAGTCTCTATGACCCTTACGTCCCCGAATGAAATATCGACCATGGCTGATAAACTGATAAAAAGAAGGTTTTACATGATAACAGCATCACAGGGTGCGGAAAACTTTGGTATACTGGTGAGCAAGAAAGCCGGGCAGAACAGGATGGATGTAGCTTTGGATATCAGGAAAAAGCTGGAGGAGATGGGGAAGAAATCCTATATTATCGTTGCAGATACAATACAGCCGGATATGCTGAGGGATTTTGGAAAACTCGATTGCTTCATATCGACGGCATGTCCGAGGATTGCACTGGATGACCACGAGATGTTTGATATTCCCATACTAACCCCCGTTGAATTTGAAATACTGACGGGGGAAAGAAGCTTCGATGATTATATTTTCGACTCTATAACATAGGCGCGGGGAGTGGGATTTGAACCCACGAGGGCATACGCCCACAGGGTTAGCAACCCTGCGCCGTACCTGGCTGGGCCATCCCCGCTCGGAAAACCAAAAGAATAAGGCATTTAAAATCTTATCTGTACCGGTATCCTCACTTATTCCACTGCAAACAAGATTGTAAAAAGTATTTAAAACCCCAAACCTCTGAATCCTTTGATGGAAGACTGGACGGAGAAGTACAGACCAAGAACCCTCGATGAGGTCATAGGGGATGCGGAGATAAAGAAAAAACTCAGAAAATGGGCTGAGGAATGGAACAGGGGCATAATTCCGGTCAAAAAAGCTATAATACTTCATGGAAAACCAGGTATCGGGAAGACGAGCACAGCACTTGCTCTTGCCAGAGAATATGGGTGGACTGTCATAGAATTAAATGCTTCAGATGTGAGAAATGCCGAGAACATCAGAAGGATAGCGATGCAGGGCGCCATACACGAAACATTCTCTCCTTCTGGAGATTTTCTGCACTCCAGCAAGGGTAAAAGGAAACTCATCATACTGGATGAGGCTGACAATCTGTTCGAGAGAAGGACAAAGGAAGATAGCTCTTCCAATCTCACCGACAAGGGCGGAAAAAGAGCAATTATGGAAACCGTAAAGAAGACGAATCACCCTATCATACTCATAGCAAACGATTTTCGGGAGCTTCTAAAAGGTGCCGACGAACTGAGGAGCTTATGCGATGTTATAAGATTCGATGAGAGGAAGATCAGATTGATGGATGTCGTAAACTATCTGAGAAGAATAGCAAAATCCGAGAACGTGGCGGTGAGCAACGATGTCCTGATATCCATCGCGGAGAGATGCAATGGAGATATAAGGTCAGCTGTGAGGGATTTGCAGACCGTATGTACGGGCAGAACCACCGTGGGAGCAGATGACCTGAACGTTCTCAACTACCGCGATAGGGATCATACCATTTACGAGATACTCAGAGAGATATTCAGAACCAAAAACATTTCCTCAATATCAAGATCGATACAGACCGTCGATGAGGACCCCGAAAATATAATTCTGTGGATAGCCGAAAACATACCGAACGAATACTTTGATATAAGAGACATATCAGCGGCTTACGATAAAGTTTCAAAGGCAGACGTGTTTCTCGGTAGAGCAAGAAGAACCAGATCATTTACACTGTGGAGATACGCTACAGACCTCATGTCCGGCGGCGTCGCGACCGCAAAGAGAAGATTCTATCCATCACGGACCAGATACACTTTCCCCTCATGGCTACTGGAAATGAAATACAGCAGACAGAATAGAGAGACGAGAGAAAAAGTGCTTGAGAAAATAGGAAGGTACTGTCACTGTTCCAGGAGAAAAACAAAAGAATTTCTCGATGTGTTTGCAAATCTGATGAAAAGGGATGAAAATCTTGCCAGATATTTCAGGGAAAAACTTAATTTGAGCAAGGAAGAAATGTTACTCATCCTTGAGGACGAGTCCATGGTTAAAAGGATCTTCTCAGCGGATAAAACAGGTAAACCGATGGAAGAAAGAGGTCGTGCAGATGGAAGAATGGTGAAGCAGGAGAGACTGTTTTAACTCTCTTGTTCCTCGAGTTTCCTCACGATATCAACTACTCTTTTCTTGTATTTCTCTTTGAGCTCGGTGTAAACGCTATCTTCTATTTCTTTATTCTTGTACTTCTTCTCCAGCTCTTTTAGCACCCCCATAAGAAGACCCTTTTCCTCCTTGAGAATCTTTGAATCATGGAAATCCTCCTCAGCGCCTTTTCTCACCTTCACGGTATATATTATCGATGCCACAGCAACGAGTGCAAAGATTATCGTGGTGTATACGTATAGATGATTCTCCCCTCCGGCGCCTTCTTCCAGATCAAAACGAATAGAACTATCTTCGGTCAAATTGCTACCTTCATAAATTGTTTCTCCATCAAGTTTTACGGAAAACGCCCTACACCTGTACATTAATTTTTTCTGAAACACCGACACGTCGTGTGGAAGAACGTAGCTTGCAGACAGCTGAAAGGAAGAGACATTATCGAGGTTGAGCAGGTATATGCCATCGGTCTTGTTATAGTTTATGTTCTTTCCGTCCAATTTTATTTCAATGCTTTTTGCTCCGTCCTGTATCCACAGAATCATGTCCATTTCCGTGTTGTTCTTCACCATGATACTTTCATGAACGCGGTGGTCGTCGCCTTTTCTCTCGATGTTTATGGTATAGTCGTCGATCTCTATCGCCACAGCCCCATGAACACACAGTATCAGGACAGACAGAAAAGCGCACATCCATGGTAGACCCTTCATATTCTTCCCTATAGTGATCTCATTTATCTATTTTTCTATAAAGGGTTAAAAACTCCTTTGCCTTTATTTCTTCGATGCCGGTAAGGATGATAAGGTTGAAATCGATCGAGGCCAGAAGATACCTGGAGCCGAGCCAGGCACCGAAGCAGATAAGAGTTGACCATAACGTCACCATTGTTAGTATATCTTCCAGAGACCAGAATAACTCCACGATCGATTTTCAGTACACAACAAATTACGGCCCCATTGGGATAATAAGGATGGAGGGAGAGCTTTTATTTGAAGATAAGAACGCCAGGAAAGTCGCAGATATGTGGGGCAAATCGAGAAAAATGCCAGATGAGGTTGCCACCCATGTGCATAACGCCATCATTCAGGCGTGCATAACAGAGGCCGTAGCTATAGCGAAGATCCTCTCTCTCCCGCCACCTATACCCCTACCTCAGATAAGGGTGGGAAAACCTCCCAAGAAAGGAGGTCCGGAGGTTGCGTAGGGGTGATTGGGACAAAAAGCATAGTTATAGCGTTCGGAGGCTCTCTCCTGAATTTTGACAAAGAGTACTTTGAAAAATTCAGAAATTTCATAACGAAACTTTCCAAGGAATTCAAGATATATCTGGTAATTGGTGGAGGAAAAACGGCAAGAAACTACATAGAATTCGGTAGGGATATGGGTGTAGAAGAGGAGAAACTCGATTGGATCGGGATAGATGCCACCCGGTTGAACGCCAGATTGATTTCATGTATCCTGGATGCAAATAACATCATACCAGAAAGTGTGGAGGAAGCTGTAAATATGAAATCACCCATAGTTGTGATGGGTGGTACATCCCCAGGTCACAGTACAGATGCGGTGGCTGCCGAGCTCGCTCGCAAAAGCGGTGCAGATATACTACTAATAGCGACGGATGTCAAAGGTATCTATGACAAGGATCCAAAAAAGCATAGTGATGCCGTGCTGTATGATGAACTGTATGTGGAGGATCTCATAGAAAAATATGGAACGGAATGGAAAAAAGCGGGGGAGAACATCGTTATAGATGGTCCAGCTCTCGATGTTATTGGGAAATCAACCTACAGGGTTGCGATTGTAGACGGTAGAGATATTGAAAATATGGAGATGGCGATAAGGGGGGAGGATTTCGTCGGTACAAAAATAAAAAGAAGGGACGCTTAGCGAACGAAATCGATGTTCAGTTTTTTATTTGATATCAATCTCGGCTCTGCACCGGTTGAAGGACCCAGAATATTTGGAGACTGCACGCCCGTCATTATTGCCATCACCCTGCATCTGTTCTCGAATTCGGGAAGTACCCTTGCTCCGAGAATGACATTCGCATGCACATCCAGGTCATTGGTGAGTTTTTCAGCAACCTCGTGAACGTATTTCAGGGTCATGTTTGGTCCACCCGTGACGTGAATCAACGCTCCATGTGCTCCTCTGTAATCCACATTGAGAAGAGGATGATTGAGGGCTTCCTTTACGAGGGCATCGGCTCCCATGTCCATATCCGCTTCTCCCCACAACATCGCAGACAATCCACCGGATTCCATTATTGTCCTCATATCCGCATAATCCAGATTGATGAGTGAGGGTAAAGTAATCGTTTCAGTTATCCCCTTCACGGTTTCCGCTATAAGCTGATCCATCACGGAAAATGCCTGGTCTATCGGGAGATTTGGAACAAACTCCAGCAACCTGTTGTTATCCAGAACGACCACACTATCCGCCTTCTTTCTGAGTTTATCAAGCCCCTCATCGGCTTTGACCAACCTTGCCCTCTCTACATTAAATGGCGTGGATACCATACCTATAACAACCGCATTCTGTTTCTTCGCTATCTCTGCAACAACTGGAGATGCTCCAGTTCCCGTTCCACCACCCATACCGGCGGTTATGAAGACAAGATCAGCACCCTCCAGAAGCTCTTCGATCTCTCTGATGGATTCTCTCGCACATCTCTCTCCAACCTCTGGGTAACCTCCTGCGCCGAGCCCCCTCGTTATATTCTTGCCGATCAGCAATTTCTCGTCGGCATCTACTAGATCAAGATCCTGCTTATCTGTGTTCAGTGCTATGGTTTTAGCACCTTTGACACCGAGCTTGTGCAACCTTGTTATGGTATTCCCGCCGGCGCCGCCACATCCAACTATGATTATCTGGGGTTCACCAAAGAGGTCGTCTCTGTTTGCGAGTTTGCGCTTTTCATCTTTCATGTGGGCGATTGCGTTTTCAATCAGAGATTGACCCATTCCCATTCCATTTCCAACCATATACTTTTTCCCTCCTGGTAGTTGGGAAGGGTGCTTCGGGGAAGCACCCTTCGAGGCATCCCACCCCTCCTAGTGGGAAAACTCATTTTTTTGCATACTCTTCGACCGTGGAGATTGTTGTTTTTATTTCCTGTACCTTCTGTATCTTGTTCATTATGTCCGTGATTTCGTCGGAGTGTTTCTTTATGAAATCAACTATCGCGTGCCTCACCACCTCGGACCTCGTGGTATATGGTCCGATCTCCGTCAGCGTATCTATTGCATTCACCAGGTGCAGGGGAAGGCGAATCGTTATGCGCACGTTTTCCATATTTTCTCCTCACCTGCCCTCCAAGCAGATGACATTTGTCCCAAATTTGTCTTACTTTTTAGGACAAATGTCATCTTTTGTCAGACAAATGTAGACCTGAATACGCAACGTGACTTAAATAAATTTCGATTTTGAGCGACTCGATATTATTTGTGGATAAATGGGTCTTTGTGCCACAGGTGTGTTATACGATATCGTTGTGGTCATGAGAGGTATTGGCAATTAACTTCGCGGTATTGCATCACCGTAGGAGATATTTAAATATCATACAGGTATTTGAGTGAAACAATGATACTGGAGTGCCCCATTCTGGAAGAAGGCAACAGATTGCCGGTGAAATACACGTGCAAGGGTGAAAGGATATCACCCCCACTGAGGATAAAAAATGTACCGGAAGATACAAAGAGTCTGGTGGTGGTCATGTTAGACCCTGACGCACCATTGAAAACATTTATTCACTGGCTGTTGTATGACATTCCTCCGGATGTAGATTATATAGAGGAAAATGAGAGACGATACAAGCAAGGTAGAAATTCTTTATTCAGAATAGGGTACTTTCCCCCATGCCCCCCATGGGGAGAACATCGATATGTATTTACGGTTTACGCGATAGATAAAGAGCTCAATTTGAAAGAAGGAGCTACATTCAGAAGGATAAAGAAACACATGAAAGACCACATCATCCAATCCGCTGAACTTGTAACCCTCTTCAAAAAATAATAAAGAGGTGGGAGGGGAAACGCTTACTCCCTTGGATGGTGTAGTATTATGTATCTGCCGAGCAGGAAGCCATCTTCCTGTGCACTGGCGTCACCGACGGTCACCGTTATCATTACATGTCCTATGCCGAACACCTTTCCACTCCTTAACTCGACTGTATCTCCAGATGCGAGTGTTCCAATGGTTCCCGCTGTGGATTTGCCAATGAAGACTCTCCCCTTTGTTATGTTGAGTTTGAGCAGTGTGTATAGTGGATTGTATCCTTCCACCTTTATTTCCCAGTTCACGTTACTCTGGTCCACTGTACCGGAGTTTGCAACGGTAGCAACGATCTTCTTGTTATCCGATGTTACATCTATATCTAGTACAGTCAGGGACTCTGTATCTTTCAGTATCTTTGCATAAATGTCCCCATCATTTGTCGGCCAGACCACAATTCCCGGTGCGACATCTATTATATCATCGGTTGCAAGGTTGGTTATACCCGTAACTTCCGTTGGCGAATCCCAGTGCTCTCCGTCATCGGAATGCGAGACATAGACCTTTCCGTCCTTTATGAAGTAACAATCAAATGAGCCATCGGGGTTACCAACAATCTCTGGCTTTTCACCTTCTGGTGACACGACTCCGGAGAGTCCCCAGCTCATTCCATCATCTGTTGTTCTGAGACTAAGGATACGACCATCGTATTCTCCAACCACCACGCCGACTCCATTTGCCACTGTCAGATCAACGTTTGAGATTGTGGAAATTCCTGTTATATCGAGATCAAGGAAACCTCCCCAATTTTCTGGGTATTTTGCATATCCGAGATAACATCCGCTGGCATGCTCTATAGCAAAAACTACAGTATGGGTCTGATAATTGGAT
>CAYSPA010000019.1:0-18618 GCA_964432835.1 uncultured Thermoplasmatales archaeon
AGCTGGGATAGAACAGTTGCATATTACAACTTTGAAAGACCTCATATGAGTTTGCTCCTGAATTTATCGGGAAAGGTGATCGGTGATGACAAACTCAAATCACTCGGAGGAACTTAATTCGGGATATTACAATCAAAGTTTGAGAGAATGTCAAGAGTTGGATTTTTTAATCCTCTCCTGACCTTTATGATCAGAGAATCTATATTATAGATGGGCTCTGCAGAGATTGGGATTGAGATATGATCATCAAACCCTCGGAGAAAGAAATACTATAGAGCAATGGTACAGTCTGTTCAAAGCCAGAGTAGAGCAATTCAGAAAGAGATTTTCATTCACAGTTCGCCGGAGGGTATCAGAACCTGGACTATGGCATGGTGTGCCATCTATAATCCATGCTGGAAGTGGAAAAGTTGACGGTCTCCCAACCTCCTTTCGAAATATTTATAAGTAAAAATCTTTTAATTACCTTTCAAAGAACATCAGGGAGGTAAGGAAAGATGGCTGAAGAGAAGACAACTCAGGAGGAAGGAACCGTCTTTGTTGGAAACAAGCCACCGATGAGCTATGTTTTGGCTGTGGTGACGCAGTTCAACAGCGGCTTTAAGGAAGTAAGCATAAAGGCGAGAGGCAGAGCGATATCAAGAGCTGTCGACACCGCAGAGATAGTGAGAAACAAGTTCTTGCCCAACGCAAAGATAAAGGACATAAAGATAGGTACGGAGACCCTGACAAACGAGGAAGGAAGGACAACAAACGTCTCATCAATAGAGATTGTACTGACAACGGCGTAAATCTGGGGGAGGTACAACTCCACCGGTTGTACCTAACCCTCCAATTATTTTTATAAAAAACTCTACAGAAAAGTTAATCCATCGACGCCAGCCAGCAGGCGCCGACACCACTCGAGTTTCTTCAATTTGATAGGAATTTTCTCTTCAGTGGTGAAAGAATATCTGCCGATCTTTCCATCAAAATCAAAACCCGCAAGGTATATCCTTCTGGGTTTGAAACATCTCGCCAGAAAGACCGCTCTATCTCCATCCGTAAAGCCCCCGAAGTTGAACAGATTTCTGAACATGGATGGGTCCGTCTGGGTTGTACCCACCACCCTGTCGAATCCAGGTGCCAGCAGATTTATCTTTTCGATATTATCCCCGTGGGCATGAAGAACAACGATACTTCCCATACTGTTCGCCAACATTATGTCGTCTATATCTCCGTCCAGATCTGTAACTATGATATCTGGAATAATGCCCTCTTCAAGAAGTGCACTCGTTGCGCCATCCGCGGAGATCTTCGTTGATAGTTCAACAAATCCCCTGAATCTGGTTATGCTCTCGCGCACACTGTCTCCCGCACCAAATACGATGACGTCCCTCTCTCTAATCAGGGAATCGATCTCGGTAATCGCCCTTTCTGTATCTTCACCACTCAGCATTCTGTCCAGGATTCTGGCAGATTCCACATCCTTCTCTTCTGAAAAGCCAAAATCCGCAAGTATGGATTTGTAGATCTTCTCCCACTCACTGTAACTCATCGATGGACATTTCATGTCAATTCCTCCACCTCCACCATGAATATCTCCTTTATGTAATGATAGCTCAGACCGCCGGCAGCAGCTATGAGTATCCCTATCAAGAGATCGATGAGTATCGAAGGGTCATTGATGAGTATGGAGAGCGGACTGACCGAAGGTCCGTACAGTATGTCGTAAAGTATCCTGAGAGTGCCGTTCCCTATGAAACCAAGAGAAAGCAGAGAAAAGGGTGCAAGCCAGTATTTCCAGGGATTTCCCTTTCTGACCTTTGTGTCAATTGCTCTCCCACTAACTATCAGTATGCCAGCCGCCACGATACCCCATATGACATTTCTTGTAAACACCACAAAGAAGTGCCACATCGTTGGTATAGCTGGAGAGGATGCGGACGAGGTCTGTGTATATGCATAGAGAAATGAAGCCGCCAGGATCAAGATCGCGACCCCAGTGGTGTAAATCGAAACTCTACCCGTCAGAATACCAGATTTTATCTCGTTCCAGATGAGATTGAGTGCCCTCTCCCACTTCATTGCTCTTATGAGCAGGTATGCTCCAAGGGTAAAGATGATCGCGCTGAGCCCAGCCCGCGCCATATTGAGAAAGGCAAAAATTGACCATATTATGAGGATGAGAGCAACGGGAACCAGGAAGTGCTTCTTAACCCTGTCATCCTCCATCATCTTTACTATCTTGTAATATGTGCTCTCGACGGTGCTACTCTGTTTCACCGTAACCCTCCTTATAGATCTTATTTTTACCCTCGACTCGATTATGGGAATGATATACTCATCCTCCGCTCCATCGGTGACGAGTATGACTTCATTTGCCTTGGTCTTTTCAAGAACGCGATCGAGCTCATTTGCTATCTTTTCATCCGATTTTAACCCGACCGATATATCTCCACATACTGTCGCTATCTCCACATCCCTGTTCTCCTGCTTCAGTTTATCGTATAGCGAGACCGCCGCAAACAGGGAGTTAACGTCCGAATCCTCGGGATCTTCGAGAGCCAGCTTTTCCGCAGCTTTTAGATTTTCTTCCCGTCCTATAATAGGACTCTTTATCTTCACCTTCCTACCAAAATCATCATCTCTATCCACGTTCAATATCAGTATCTTCATGTTCCATTAAAGGAGATTTCCAATTCACTATATAAGGATATTTATATCATCTGTCCGAAATGCTTTTTGTAGATTTTCACCACGTCTTCCCACGAGGGTATGTTCTCCTGCGCCCCTATCTCCTGAATAACAAAACTTGAAACAATCGAACCTATCTTACATGCCGTTGATTCGCTGTACCCCTTTATTATTCCCGCCAGGAATCCCGCCCTGTGCGCATCTCCCGCACCCGTTGGATCAAGGATTTTGTTCACTTTAACTGCCGGAATATCTATCCTCTTGCCGCCATCCGTGTGAAGGACCGAACCCTTCTCTCCCATGCTTACTATGATAGCTTTTGTGTTCTCGGAAAAGAGATCATTTATACTTCCGATACCGCTTTTCTGCATCAGGTGGTCTATCTCGAATCGATTGAAGAACAGGTAATCCGGATATGGAAGACAGTCGAGTATCTCCTTTTTATCTCTGTGGAAGATCTCCTGACCGGGATCAAAACTTATCACACATCCGTTATCCTCGGCATCTTTCATCATGTCTCGGTATACTTTTATTTCTCCCGCGGTGAAATGCACATATTTGTATCTGGAAAAACTCACTTTTCTGTATGGTAGATGATATGATGCGCCCGAAAAGTAGTATATCTGCTGTCGCCCCTTTTCATCTGAAAAAATAAAAGACCTCGCTGTGGCATCTCCAACATACTGCAGATTTTCCATATCTATATCGAGATCAATCAATCTCCTCTCGTAATCCGACCTCTTGAAGTCGAAGCCGACCGAGGAATACAGACCGGTGTCAATGCCAAGAATCTTCGCTATAACCGCAACGTTTCCAGCACAGCCGCCAAAGCAGTTTCTGAGTTCCGTTATAGCGGTCGCCTCATTCTTGTCAGGTAAAAACTTTACTCTGCATATCGTATCAAATGCTATATTACCAACCACGAGCAAACTCATGAAAGACCTTAACAATTTCTCATTCAAAAACTTTCCATTCATTCGCTCCGATGTATCGATTCAACCATTATGGCGCCGGCGAGAAGCGAGAACGAGGAGCATTAACAAATCTCTCAGCAAAATCCAAATATATCCTTTTTCTATTCCATAAGTCATGCCAGTGATAAATTTCAGTTACACAGATTTCATCGATCTACTCGGTAAAGACATGGATAAAGACGAGTTCCTCGAGAGATTCCCTCTCATAGGCTGTGAAATAGAGCGGGTGGAGGGAGATGATATCTCCATAGAGATTTTTCCAGATCGACCAGACATGAATTCGGTTGAGGGGATCGCGAGAGCAGCAAGGACATTTTTCGGAATAGAGAAAGGATTGAAGACATACGAAATCGATAAATCGGATGTTACAACTTATATAGATGAGAGTGTTAAAGGGGTCAGGCCTGTAATTGTTACAGCTCTCGTTAAAAATGCTGAAATGAGCGATGAATTGATTTCTTCTCTGATGCAACTCCAAGAAAAACTTCACATGGGCATTGGGAGAAACAGGAAGAAAATAGCAATTGGGGTCCACGATTTCGATAAAGTAAAACCACCTTTCAGGTACAAGGCGGTAAATCCAGAATCCGCGAGATTTGTTCCCCTCAACTTCGAAGAGGAGATGAGTCTCTCGGAAATTCTTCAAAAGCATCCAAAGGGTATAGAGTATGCGCATCTTCTGGATGGTAAAGAGAAGTACCCCCTCCTCGTCGATAAAGATGAAAATGTCCTATCATTTCCACCCATCATAAACGGAGTCCTGACTCAGGTTACACCATACACAAAAAACATATTCATAGACATCACCGGTATGGACGAACAAACCGCAAGGCTGGCGCTGAATATCGTATGCTCTGCCCTCGCCGAGAGAGGTGGAAAAATTTATACGACGAAGGTTATCGATGCTGGAGAAGAGAGATCGTATCCGGATTTCACTCCGGAGGAGATGTTTATAGATCGAAATTATGCAGAGAGCGTGATTGGTCTCAAACTGAGCGATGGGGAAGTAGAAGAATCATTGCTCAGAATGGGGTATGATGTTGAAATATCACAGGAAAAGATAAAAGTTAAAATACCACCGTGGCGTGGCGACATCCTGCACGAGATCGATATAGTGGAGGATATCGCGATAGGATACGGATTTGACAGATTAACGCCTCAGAATCCCAGGCATCTCACATACGGCAAACCCCTCGAGAAAAACAAGCTGATTAACAAAATGAGGACCATTCTCATAGGTTTGGGTTTCCACGAGGTCGAAACCCTCACGTTATCCAATGAGAGAGATGAGTTTGAGAAATTGGGTTTGGAAGAGGGTGAGGTCATAAAGATAGAGAATCCGATAAGTGAAGAGTACACGTGTTTGAGGAAATCTCTCCTTCCTTCACTTCTCAAGATATGCAGGGTGAATCGTCACAGGTCTCTCCCGCAGAGAATATTCGAAGTGGGATATGTTGTTGACGAAAATAGAAAAAATGTGCTCCATCTGTCGTTTGTTGAAATCGATGAGAGAACAAATTTCAGCAGATGCAAATCCCTGTTTGAAGCAATATCCAGAGATTCGGGCATAAATATGACCATAGAGAGGTTCGAGCACCCCGCCTTCATCCGTGGGAGATGTGCGGGCATCGTTTATAATGGAAACACGATAGGATATTTTGGCGAAATACATCCGAGGACACTGGTCGAATTTGAACTGGAGCACCCCGCCATAGCGATGGAAATGAGCCTGGAAGAACTGGATTAAATGTTCAGGAAGTTCGTTAGAGACGGATATGTTACATTCATAATCAGAGAGACTATAGAGGTGAGAATTCCGATAAAAATCTACGAAAGGTACAGCGAGAGATACTCGGATAGAGACATCATAACATACTGTGTACAAAAGGAGATATACAATCACATAACGGGTAGAAGATTGTACTACATTACAGAGGAGAGTGGCATTCCTCTTATAGGTCATACCGCTTTTGGATTGATAGACAGGGGAACAAATCTCATACAGGTGAGGCCGTGCTCTGGCTGCAATCTCAACTGCATATTCTGCTCCGTCGATGAGGGTGTGAGTAAAACAAGAGTGACAGATTATATGGTCGACCCCGATTATATAATCGGTGAATTCGGAAAACTGGCGGATTTCAAGAGAAGACACTGCAAAAATCTGGATATAGAGGCTCATATAGATGGTCAGGGTGAACCATTTATTTACCCATACATCGTGGAACTTATCAAGAAATTGAAAAATGAAGCAGATATCGTGTCCATCCAGACAAACGGCACCCTTCTCAATGAAAGAATGATCGAGGAGCTCGAGGGGTATCTTGACAGGATAAATCTATCAATAAACTCCTTGGACGAGAGGAAGGCGAAGATTCTCGCGGGCAGAGCGGATTATGATATAAATCATGTAAAGTCTGTGGCGAAAGAAATAGCCAATAGCGAGATAGATCTCCTCATAGCCCCCGTATGGGTGCCGGGATACAATGACAGCGATATACTTGACATATTAAAATTTGGAAAGAAGATCGGAGCCGGTAAGATATGGAAACCCTTCGGTGTGCAGAAATATATCAAATATAGATTTGGGAGGCACCCAAAAGGAGCCAGAGAAATGACTTTCAAAAAATTCTATTCGGAACTCAGAAAGATAGATGAGAGTCTGATACTCTCTCCATCTGATTTTGGTATAGTGAAATGCAGATCTCTTCCGAAAAAATTCAAAATCGGAGAGAGGGTGAGATTGAAGATAGAGATGCATGGAAGGATGAGGGGCGAGATGATAGCTATCGGTAGAGATAGAGTAATTCAGATTATAGGTACTGAAAAAAAGCCGGGCAGTTTTATCGATGTCAGGATAGTCAGAAACAGGCACAACGTATATGTAGCGGTACCCTCTTGATTCCCTTTGATGACGAACTGCAGCAAGTGCGGCGACGAGGCGGTGATATTTGTAAGATACAATGGCACCCACCTGTGCAGAAGACACTTTATCGAGTATGTGGAAAGAAGAGTCAAGAGAGATATACGTAAACAGAAGGGTAAAAAGAGATTCAAAAAGATAGCCGTTGCACTTTCCGGGGGGAAAGATAGCTCCACCGCTTTATACATTATCCACAAAATTTTCTCCAGAACCTCAGAGATTCATGCCATAACCATAGATGAAGGTATACGCGGTTACAGGGATAAAACCATATCTGTAGCAAAACGCCTGTGCGAAAAACTCAACGTGGAGCACCATATCGTGAGTTTTGAAGACGATATTGGAATAACCATAGATGAGATAGCGAAAAGGAATGACGAAATCGGGATATGCACATACTGTGGAGTCTTCAGAAGAAGCCTGCTCAACATGAAAGCTCGAGAGATTGGTGCGGATGTTCTGGTTCTCGGACACAATCTCGATGATTTCTCCCAGTCCATACTCATGAACTTTGTGAATGCTGATCTGGAAAAGCTCGCCCGCCTGGCGCCGCACTACAGGATACAGGAAAGGATGATACCCAGAATTCTACCATTGCGGATGATACCGGAAAAGGAGACCACCCTTTATGCCATACTGAAGGGGCTGGATATACCCATGGGAAAATGTCCATATGCTCTCTCCAGCAGGTTGATATTTCGCAGGATAGTTTATGAGCTGGAGGACAGAAACCCCGGAACGAGGCACAAGATAGCGAAGAGTTACGAGCAGATTAGAAAATGCCTCCATGAGATATTTCCGCTCGCAAAACTTCAAAGCTGTGCCATCTGTGGTGAACCAACCCCCAGCAAGATATGCAGAGCGTGTGAGTTAAAGAGAAAACTCGGTTTGCTTTGAGATATCTCCAGATGGCAAAGATTGAGAACACGCAGATTGCAAGCGCATATCCGGCGATGACATCGCTGAGCCAGTGAACATTGAGGTATATTCTGCTGATACCGACCAATAATACTATGAATATTGAAATAATATATAGCGCTCTCTTTCTGAAGAGGTGGCACACGAGAAGGAAAAGCAGTGCTATCATGGTGGCGTGCCCGCTTGGAAAACTGTATCCCGATGCATGTATGATGCTATCCGGCGGTCTCCCCCTCTGAATCACGACCTTCACGATGTTTTCCAGCAGAAAACCGGATATAAGAGATAGAGAAAAAATCAGCGCCTCCCGTTTTCTTCCTCCATACAGAAGAGCGATGATGGAAAGTGCGGAGATGAAAACAATTCCATACCATTCGCCGAGGCGAGTCAGCAGTATCATTGTATCTGTAAAAGCGGGATTTTTCATGTCTTTCATGAAGTCGCTGACGGTGATATCGAGCTGTGACACGACAGAATCTTGCAAAACGGATAGAGATAGTGCAATGAATAAAGAAAGAGAAAACGCGAACATCAGCGTGATTTTACTTATCTCCTCCATTGGACCCATAAATCTTTTTATTTGTTAAATGCCTTTTCCATTTAGATGGAAAGACTTCCCACGGGGTGTAAATCCCTGGACGATTTGCTCGGTGGAGGCGTAGAGGGAGGCATAATAACCGAATTCTACGGCGAAGCGGGCTGTGGAAAAACCAATCTGTGTCTTCAGATATCGAGAGAAACCGCAAAACTCGGCAAAAAGGTTGCATACATAGATACGGAGGGGGTATCCATAGAACGACTGAATCAGATATGTGAGGGTGATAAACAGATACTCTCAAACATACTGTTTTTCAGTCCCCATTCGCTCGAAGAGCAGGAGCACATGGTGAGGAATGCACTCAAGATAAAAAATCTAAAAACCGTTATAATCGACACCATAAACATGTTTTACAGGATGAAGATAGACGAAGATGAAGAAGTCGCAACCAGATCCATAGTGAGACAGCTGACAAATTTACAGATCTCGGCGAGGAAGGATAATCTGTTTGCGGTGATAACGGGTCAGGTTTACTCGACAGAGGATGGTGATGTAAAACCATTTGCCGGGAGAGGCATGGAGCACATGGCAAAAACGATAGTTAAACTGGAGAGAATCGGGATGGGCAAGAGAAGAGCAATCATAATAAAACATCGCTCTCAGCCAGAGGGGTTATCCGCGGAATTTGAAATAACCGAAAAGGGTCTTGTATAAATACTCCACATACGCCCTCCAGATAACCGTTTTGTTAATTATTGGACGAAAAGTCTTATATAATATATGACCGTATTTATAAATTGAAAATCTTTCAAAGGAGAGTTAAATTATGATGTCGAGAAGGAATAGATGGGTATACGGGTGCAGATATGTACTTTTGGCAACCCTGATAACCTTTGCTCTCGTATCGATGGTAGCGGTAAAAACGTTTGCCCAGGAGCCTTATCCGCCATCTCCACAGAAGGAGGTCATCCTTCCAGAGTCATGGTCGGTTTTTACGGGTACGATAAACTTCGTTTACGATTTCGACGACCTTGAAAACGATATCTACTGTTTGAAGATAGATATATATGGTCCCTCGCCATACAACACATCGGATTCCAAGATAGAACTCATTTTCTCAGCCAATGAAACCGATCCATGGAGTATGATGGATAGCGCGAACGCAACATTATACCGCGACGGCATGGGTATAGATGTCACGTATTACAACTCCACCGAGAGATGGGTCGTAACCATAGACACCACAAAGATGTGGAACATGAGCAATCCATGGTTACAACCAAACGGCAGTGCGGTATGGCCGGCCGGCGTCTACGTTTTCAACATAGAAGTCGATGATGAGAAGGGTAACAGGTGGGGAGATGTATCAACCACGCCTCTCTATGCACAATTCGTATACTCCTTCCACAGAATACAGCCCGCCATTGATGAAATAGGAAGCGGAGGCACGATCAGGGTTCTCGCGGGAGTCTATGAAGAGAGCCTGGTTATAGATAAACCACTCACTCTGCTGGGTTTCTATCCTCTAACCATTCTGAGACCAACATCAGCCCCATCTCCGGGTGTTTACGACATCGAGTTCCGGGATGGTTCGTCAAACTCGACCATTAAGGGTTTCATTCTTGACTTCAATGGAGTGGACGGAAGCAGGGGAGGAAACGGAATAATCATTGGAGACTCCGCATCCTCCATCGTTAAGAATATAAAAATCATTGACAACACCATCTATGCGGGGAATGCATCCTCCTCGTGCATAAGAACATACTCGGGTTGTGATGCAGGTGGTCTTCTCATAGAGGGTAACACAATCTATGGAACCGGCGCCAGCGGCGGAATACACATATCATCACTCGGCGGAGGAGGAGAGGTGACGGTATACGGAAACGAGATGTACGGTGAATTTTCAACGGCGGTGGCTGTAGAATCCAGTGATGTCGCGATATCATGTAATGTTATAGACAGTAATGTGAGCAAGGGTGTGCATGGCGTGCTCTTTACAGACTCAACTGGAGGACAAACCTACACAAATGTTTCGATAGTCAGCAACGAGATCAGGAACTTCACTTACGGTATAAAGCTGGGTACAGATACCGATGTTGGCTCCTCGCTGTCTGCCGTTGTCGGCTCGAACACCGTCACAATGAACGACGTTGGAATACTCACCGGATACGGATTTTCCAGCGGCATCCACAAGAATAATCTGTACGGGAACGCAAACTACGGTTTGCGGAATATAGCATCGACTCCAATCAATGCCACACTCAACTGGTGGGGTAACGATACCGGTCCGTATCATCCGACGAACAACCCCGGAGGAACGGGTGATAACGTATCCGATAATGTGATATTCTCCGACTGGCTGACCTCAAAGTGGGAGAATCAGGTATGGGTTGATGATTTCTATGACCAGTCAACACCGGGATGGGGAATAGATCACTTCAACAACTTGGAAGATGGTATACGGGCGGTATTTGATGGCGGTATCGTGAACGTCAAGCCAGCCCGTTACCAGGAAGTTATCAGGATAGACAAGCCCCTCACTCTAAAATCGGTCTATGGAACCAATCTCACCATAATAAGCGATGCGGGGGCAAATTACTCTGAGATGGGCAGGGTGAAAGGCCAAACCATACAGATAGCGAGTAGCCACGTAACGATAGATGGATTCACGGTGAAGAGAGAGAACTACGCCGCCGGCGACCCGGTGGGTGCTATAGGAAATGTTGGATTTCCCGACCTGCACGACATCGTTATCAAAAATTGCTACATCTATTCGATATATGATGGTGTACACCTCATAAATGTGAGCGATGTAGAGGTTTCATATAATGAGAGAATAATTGGATACTGGAAAGGAGTGTATCTCAATTCGGCAGAAAAGTTCACCATCGAACAGAATCTGCTCGATACAACCGCTTCAACTGGTGTGGCGGTTTACAACTCAAGAGATGGAGAGATCAAAAACAACTACATAAAGAAGAAAACAACCGGAGTGCGTATCGTGGGTTGTTCGGATATCACCATACAGAATGAAAAGGTTCACAACAACACCAACGGCATCTACATCGATAATTCAACCGATATATCGGTGAAGTATACCTCGATTAAATACAACACTTATGGACTAAGGTTAGCCGGACACTCGAGAACGGTGGAAGAGGGAAACGCATTCCTCGATAATGTTTATTCAATATACCACGCCGTTGAAAACAGAGAGAAACTTTACAGCTGTATACAGGATGGTATAAACCATGCGGGCGTTGGCGACACCATCACCGTGTACTATGGTGAATATAAAGAAAATGTGATCATAGAGAAGAACGTCACACTCGAGGGCTATATATCGGCGGAGGACGTCATCATAAACGGAACGGACGGAAATGTGACGGTCTATATTGGAAAGGACGAGAATGTCAGCGATGTGACCCTCAAAAAACTCACCATAGTGGGTGGAGTCGATTGCATCAGAACGGGAAGGTACATGAATGTATCCGGTCTCAAGATAGAGAAGTGCATTATCAAAGAACCCAGGGGCGGTTATGCCGTTTACATCGATCCTCACCAGAATCCGGATTATCCACCGATAAGACCCGGCCCACAACCCTTCCCGAAACCCGTTGCCCTCTATGATAACTTCATACGCGGAGGAGTGTTTTATCAGTATACCCCCTTTGAGTTATATGGCGTCCCGATTAGCTGTCAGCTCGCGCTGTTTTACAATGATATAGATGAGGTGTACATCAACGGAAGCGTATCTGTCATAGTGGATAACAATACCATCCACACACTCATCGTGAGAAATACATACGATATATCCATCACAAACAACCGGTTTGTGAACCCATCGGGTGTTCCTCACGGTATAGTCTTGCTCTCGGTCGAGGGAGAAAATCCCGTCAAGAAAGCGAGAATATCTCACAATTCCATAATTGGCTACGACGGTTCATCCGGATTTGGGGATGTGGGAGATGGCATACTCGTGGTGGGTTCGAAGGAAGTCATCATAGAGAGCAATCATTTTGAAGCCAATATCAACGGTATAGTCATAACCGAGAATTACCGTACAGGAGATGGTCTTAACTGCAGTGGAGATGTAAAAGAGCTTGTGGTGAGGAACAACAGTATCAAGAACTGTTATGCGGGTCTTAGACTCCTGTCAGACGCGAACGGAACCATCATTGAAAATAACTTCATCGTGAGCAACGGCTATGGTATATGGTTGTCGGGCTCCGGTCATAACACCATAGCAAACAATACGGTGATAGATGGATACTATGGTATAAAGATGGATGAAGGTAGCTCTTACAACCTGATATACAACAATTACTTCGCAAATAATACCGTAAATGCCTACGATCCATATTCATTCAACACATGGAATATCTCTCTTACCAATGGAACAAATATTATGGGTGGTAAATACCTTGGAGGAAACTACTGGGATGATTATACCGGAGAAGACTTAGATGGAGATTCCATTGGAGATACAGATCTTCCGTACAACGCATCAGGTAACATAAAACACGGCGGGGACTATCTGCCAATCGTGTATGTTGACAATATACCTCCAACGGTTGAGGTCATCTATCCAAACGGTGGAGAGGTGATAAATGGTAGCACGATACTGATCCAGTGGGAAGCGGAAGACGATAAGGACCCCGATCTTATCATAGACCTCTATTACAGCAACGACAGCGGGAACACCTGGAACCTCATAGTTCCAAACATCTCAAACAGTGGAGAATACCTCTGGAACATCTCCCGCCTGCCGGATGGCTGCGGATACATGGTCAAGGTTGTGGCCAGGGATAACGCTGGAAACATCGGCAATGACACATCAGATAGTACATTCTGTATCGCGCGCGTGACCGGTCCGGGTCCAAAGGTCGAGATAATCAAACCAAGGATGGGCTTTATATACTTCTTCGATGTGCCAAAGGCAAGATTCTTCAGAAACAACATATTCATTATAGGTCATATAACCGTGGAAGCGAAGGTTAACTCCACTGTACCCGTTAAGGAGGTGAGATTCTACATAGATGGAGACCTGATGAACGTTACAAACCACGGTAAGAACGGTGTATTCAGCTGGGAGTGGGATGAAACCGCTCTCTTCTACCATGAAATTACAGTCAAAGCAATCGATACCGCGGGAAGAAGCGACAGCACAACGGTTGGAGTAACGATCTTCAACTTCAATATAATACCGTGACTTTGACATCCACATCCCTTTTTAATTTTTATATTTTACAACTATTTTTTTCTCTGCAATTACGATAAAAAATCAACCCGGTATATGACCGATTTACATGCCCATCAGATAGCCACTTTTTTATTTAAAGCTCAAGAAAAAATTTATATACTACGAACATATTACATTAATTGTAGACAGGAGAAGGAGGTAAAAGAATATGAAGCATAGAGGTGTTTGGAAAAGCGCAGTTGTTCTTCTACTGGTAGCGGTGATGGCGCTACCGGCGATACCACTGACCGCAACCGCAGACAACCAACCAGCGGCACCAAAGAAAAAGATCCTGGACCTGGGCATTGACTACGCACAACCTTCTCAGCAAATGGGACCAAAGGTAATGAGGGTCGGAACGCCGTATGTACAGATACCCGGTCAAGGCGGGAAGGGATCGACGTTAAATGAGCTATCGGATGCTTGGATATACTACGACATAGACTACTTCCAGTATGGATGGGGTCTCACGGGAGGCACCAATAACATGATCGAAGGAGCAATAAAGATAACACCAGACGAGTGGGCTCCCTACACCGGATGGTCGAAAATAATCTTAGATACCGTCAAATTCTACTACAGTGGCTTCAACTATGGAGGCACAGTCCCGGGTGGTCCGCACAGCGGAGTGGTCTACATCTATGAGGGAGATACACCTCCAGGACCAGGTGACACGGATGCAATCCGTGCGATGCCATTCGATACCGGAGACAACGTGCCCGGATGGAGAGAAGTGGCAGTTACCCCAGAGCTCGAGATAGATCCGAGCAAGACGTACTGGATTGGCGTAATGTACTATGTGGGTGCAAATGAATTCGTTGTAGGTATCGATTATCCAAATGGCGTGGGCATACCTGGAAAGAGCCACTTCCTGAGATACAACATCGATGGAGGTGGATGGGTAGACTGGATAGACGAAGCGAGTACCTATGGTAACGTCCATATAAGGGCGGGTATCAGTGAAGGATGGACTCCACCGAGCGAGGGATGCGACTTCGCGGTAGAGATCAACAGTCCGCAGGGTAGGGTCAACAGCATGCCAAAGGTAATAAACATAACATACTACAACTTTGGACCAGTTCCGATAAACGAGGCGAAGATATTCGCCGATGTTTACGAGGAGATACCCGGTCCAACATCTACAGCTCTGTATGATGACATCGAGGGGAATGTATCTCTCAACTGGACGGTTGTCGACAACGGTGATGGAGACAGCTGGACGGTCTCCGATAAGAGAGCCCATTCCGGAAACCACAGCTTCAGATGTACCGCCGGTGCGGACAGAGGTCCCGGAGAGCCAGATACGTATCTCGGGCATGCAGCAGATAGTGGACCGGATGAGCTCATACTTGCGGTTCCCGCAAACCTCGACGGAGCGGAGTATGGTATACTCTCATTCTGGGACTGGTGTCAGGGAGAGTACTACGTGGATGACGAGGGTTATATCGTACCAACCGACTATGGTACGATAGCGATAAGTAACGACAATGGAGCAACGTGGTATTACGTGGAGCCAAGCGACTTTATCGCATATCAGAACAACTGGAGAGAGACGAAGATCGGTCTCGGTCCCGCATTCCCGGACTACATGCTGAGTGAGGTCGATTTCGTTGTACCGATAGAGCTCACGGATCAGATGCTCATCAAATTCATATGGACATCCGACCCACACATGCAGTATGAAGGATGGTACATCGATGATGTCAAGTTCGAGAGGACCGAGCCACCATCCTACAAGATCGTATGGCAGGGACACCTGATAGTCAATGTAGAGGGACAGGAGTACGATGGCGTATACGCTGAATTCCCGGTAGAATGGACACCCGAGGAGAACGTTGTTTACAAGATAGAGGTATGTGGACAGGTGTTTGATCCTGCGAACTGTGATGTCGATCCAGACAACAACTGTGATGTGGTCTGGCTCATTATAAAGGACATCCACGATGTTGCTGCAATAGACATAACCGGACCGGAGCGCATTGAGAAGGGAGAGGACGGAACCTACGATGTAACCATAAAGAACGTTGGTACGTTCCCGGAGGCTGGATTCCCCGTCAACTTGGAGGTCCGCAAGCAGCTCGCAGATATTGACCACCAGGGATTCGAAGATGGAGGCGCCAATTGGGATGCTTACTATATACCCGGGTCCAACTTCACGTTGCAAGTGACAACGTGTGATGCCTATGAGGGTACACACAGCTTACTGTTTGCAACAGACTATTGCGAATTCCCAACCGTAAAGCCCTACTCCTTCCAGATGGCGCTTTACAACAAAGTCCTTGACTTCACGGGTGAGAATGTAAGGTCTGGTATCCTTGAGTTCGCTGCAAAGTGGGCGCTTAGCGAGCAGGTTGGTTCATCCGTTGACGAGCCACTGCCACCCGTTAACCCACTTGGATGGGTGGGAGCACCCGACTTCTGGTCGGTCATACTGTGGGATCCCGAGAATCCAGGATGGATATTCTTCGCAGCGCCGGGTAGCGGGTTTGGATATGTAGTACTCGGTCACAACGATGGCAAGTGGGGCAGTCCAACTGAATCCGGTGCATACCCAGGTGCTTACACACTCGACCTCATACAGACGATGGATGAGATTCACTCCACGTTCCCGCAGTTCTTCAAGGAGCACAAGTGTCAGATTGGTTTCGTTCTCGTGACAAACGATGACGAGTACATACTCAACGGAGAAGTGAAGTCATTCTCTGGACTGTTCATCGATGATGTCAGGATAATAAAGACATACTGCGAGAACGATGGTGTGGTTGTAGATACCAAGACAGCGCCATATCTCAACCCAGGCGACGAGGCAACGCTCACGTTCACATGGGCAAATGTATCTACATACTGTGACTATTGCGTGTGCGGTGTAACCGCTCTCGACAAGGATGAGATACCTCAGAACGATACCACATGCACATACACGAGGGTTACGTCAACCTGGACGGATATAACATGGGAGACCGAGGACCTGACCGAGACCGAACAGGAGAGCATGTGGCACATCGTTTCGAAGAAGTCCAAGGCTGGAGAGCCACCCGAGGATCAGTACTGGTGGTGCGGTAACGATACGCTCGGCACATACGTGGAGTGGATGGATGACAGTTTGATACTCAAGCCAATTGACCTGAGTCCATACGCAGACTCCTGCAAAGGAGTGCTACTGACATTTGATACATACTATGATATCAAGAGCGGTGATTATGGTGCCGTCTACTGGAGCGCTGACGGTACACACTGGCATAGGGTTGCTGCCTATACTGGATTTGCAGACTGGCATGAGGAAAGCGTAAGTATAGATCTTCTACCAGAGGATTTCACAGCGAACTTCCAGATCAAATTCAGATTCTTCTCAGATGGATATGAAGAGGGCAATGGATGGTACATCGATGATGTAAATATATCGGTGATTCCAGGCAGGGTATTTCTCACAGAGGACTGGAGCGGTGGAATCGGTTCGTGGACCGTTGATCCAGACCATCCAGACAACTGGCTTATATCAGAGACAAGCTACGCTGGAGGAGCCCCACCAGAACTGGAATTCTCATGGAGCCCAACCTTCTACGGAAAATCTTGGATACAGTCGCCAGCATTCGATGCATCCGGATTCGATGAAATACAGGGTGAATTCAAGCTGTACGTAGATGACTTCTCAGGAGGCTACGAGATCGGCGTTGAGGCAAGTAATGATGCATCAACATGGACACCAGTATGGAGCTACTACAACCCCGGCGGTAATGTTGGTCCAACAATAATCCACTTCACCATACCAGGCAGTCTGTGTGGTACAACTACCTATATAAGATTCTATTTCGATGGAAACAGCTACAATGTCGATTACTTCTACATCGATGATGTCGCAATCATCTATACGCCGGAGGACCCAACACCAATCAATGTATTCTTCGATGACATGGAGAGCGGTGCAGACAACTGGGACACCGAGTGGTTCGTTGGTGGAGACTGGTGGACTCTCACCGACAGGAGATACTACGACTGTCCGAACAGCGATACCGACAACAAGGCATGGTGGTGTGGTGACGAGGAGCTTGGCACATATCCGAATGTCAAACTCGACGATGCGCTCTACATAGAACTCGATCTGACAGAGGATGCAATTGGTCAGGACTATCTGAGTGTGGACATCGAGTATGCAACATGGTACGACCTTGCAGGTGGATACTACTACGATCAGTGGTCCGATACGTACAACTGGGTCTACATGGCACAGGGATATGTTGAGATATCAACCGACTATGGTCTCACATGGCACACACTGAGGATATACCGCCTGACCTCAGATGGATGGATCTACGAGAAGATCAACCTCGACAGATACATACCGAACCACATCATACTGAGATTCAGGTTCACCAACATGGGTGCAGACTACGCACCCGCTCCGTGGGTCGGTGAAGGATGGTACATAGACTGCTTCGAACTGCACTTCAAGAAACAGATATTCGTTGATGAGACACCACCGGTGACATCGATATGTGTCGAGGGCAACACCGTGTATCTCTCCGCATACGATCCGGTTGTACCGGACCAGTTGGTGTCCGGTGTCAAGGAAATCTACTACAGAATCGATGGCGGAGCAACCCAGATCTACTGGTCTGCTGTTGATCCAGACAATGCAACCGGTCCATTCACAGTGCCAGAGGGAGTACACACGGTAGAGTACTGGTCGGTCGACTTCGCAGGAAATGAGGAGACACACCACACCAGAGAAGTGGTCGTCGATACAACGCCACCAACGGTAGAGATCACACAGCCAGAAGCGGGAGCGCTCTATCTCTTCGGCAATAAGATCATGAACAGAATCTTCAGCAACGTAACGCTCTGCATCGGCAAGATAACGATCGTTGCAGAGGCAAGCGATACGGCATCGGGCATTGACAGGGTAGAGTTCACAATTGACAACGTAACAGTTGCAGACTACACAGCGCCATATGAGTACACGTACTCCAAGAGAGCATTCGGCATGAAGACGGTGACAGTAAGAGCGGTTGACAAGGCAGGAAACGATGCGACAGCGAGTACGGAGTTCAAGATATTCTGCTTCGGTCTCCTGTAGACCGGCAGAGTATCCCCTCCCTATCTTTTATATTTTGTATGGATTCCCGATGATACAAATTTATTAGTCTCTTTTTGATAATAGTATGTGTATCGGATGAATGAGGTTATGATTCTTTGCACCGTGGCATCGGTTACCATCTCCATCATGGTGGGGATTGTGTCAATACACAGGAGAAAGAAAAAGGAGAACTGTGTGTAGAAATCAACGCATCATCCTAGGGGCAAACGAGACGGTAACATTTGATGCATCTCTATCATTTGATCCGGATAATGA
>CAYSPA010000020.1:0-17817 GCA_964432835.1 uncultured Thermoplasmatales archaeon
CTATTGCAGCAAAACTCGTTCCACCATATCCGCCAATATCTATTCCCGCGATATCGAGCTTTGACAGTTTTTTTGCGACGTTACCGGATATGCCCGCACCCGTCTCTTTTACTATGATTGGTATGCCGAATTCTTCCGTCAGATAATCGATGGCATCGATACAGCCCCTTGCGCGGGTTTCTCCTTCCGGCTGGATCACTTCCTGTAAGAAGTTCAAACATATGGCCAGCGCATCGGCATCGATCATGTCTATTATCTTCTCGATATTCTCCGTCAGCATCTTTTTATCCCACTGCACTATCTGGGAGGCTCCTATATTCGCTATTTTTAGAGGTACGTCGAACTCTTTCACTATGGCGTATGTATCTTTTAGATTCTCATTTTCCAAGGCAGACCTTTGAGAGCCGACGCCCATGCCGATTCTGTACTTCTCCGCGACCCTGGCCAGAATCTCGTTTATCCTTTTTCCTTCCCTGTAACCACCGGTCATTCCAGAGATTATAACTGGAGCTCCGAGCTCCCGGTCGAAGATATTTGTGGAAAGGTCTATCTCGTCCATATCGATTTCCGGGAGAGCGTTGTGCACAAGCCGAACATCATCCCAAAAGTTGTAATCGGCTCTCACATTCTCTTTCACGGCTATATCAACATGCTCCTTTTTTCTTTTCTCTGTTCGATTCACGTTAACACCCGATGACACGAGTTCTTTTCACCTTCCTCCCGGTCAGTACCCCGTATACTCTACCTATTTTATTACCGTTTACAACAAACACGTCAATCCCATTATTCGCTATCCTTTTTATAATATCTATCTTTTTCCTCATGCCACCGGTGACATCTATATAAGAGTTTTCCTCGGCGGAGGGAAGTTCATCCACCCTCACATCCTTCAGAAACCTGGCATTTCTGTATCTTTTTGGATCTCTATCAAAAATCCCGTCCTCATCCATGATAAAGACCACCTTGTCGGGTTTGAAGTGAAGAGCGAGGTGAAGAACTATATCGTCACCTGAGCATATGGAAAAACCCCTCTTTGAATCAAAGACCACATCCCCAAATGATACCGGGGTAAGGCCATTTGATAGAGCTCTGTCAAATTTACTCAAATCGATGCTTTCGATCCTTCCATTTTTCATCTCAATAAAGCACAGAGGAGAGATCGATACCGATGGTATACGATGTTTGAGCAGAGCCTTCATGACTTCGCCATTAAGCAACCTCACACTGTGATGGGTCAGATGAAAACCCTCCAGCTGGCTTTTATCCCTAAGACCTCTGTGCAGTTGATATCTCTCCGCCGGAATATGACCAAACGAGCCGGCGCCGTGCACGATGGAGAATTTCTCACCGGACTTTCTGATCTCCCGTACCAATCTGTCAATTATCCTCTTTCTTATCTTTCCCTCAGTTCTTTTATCGGTTATAACGCTTCCTCCAAGTTTTATGACGATCATCCTTTCTGAAAAAGATTTTTATTAAAAATAGTTTCTGGTTAAATAAAAAATAGGTAGATGGGAGTATGCTCACTGGAAATTCGTCTGGTCTGGTAGGTCGAAGGCTGTAACCTTTGATGCGAAGCCCATGAAGAATATGTGGTCCTTCTCGAGAGGTGAGCCCCTGATCTTTACGTAGAGCCCTATGAAATTCCTCATTATTCCTAACTGCCACCCCGTCAGAAGGCGTATCTTTCCATTAACGGGATCAATGATGACGGTCTGGCTCTTTATCAGGTAATCTTTTGTTCCAAAGTAGTGCCACATGGTGAAGAACTTGAAGAAACTGACCTTCGGGTCCGTTTTGATGTTTATCCTCTTACCATATCCATTGCTTATGATGAGAACTCTATCGTGGAAGGGTCCTCCACCGCTGATGGAACTGAGCAGACCGAGTAATGGAAACTTCTGCTCGAGCATCTTTGATATGTTCTCGGTGACGTTCGTGAGGTTTTTGTTCATACTCTGAATAGCCTTCATGATCGTCTTTATCAGGTCGAGGATGCCCGCTGTCTCACCTTTGGACATCGCAGAAGTCGTAGAAATTTCCTTTCCATCGCCATAAAAGGTCATCTCCACAGTGTATTTCTTTTCTTCCTGTGCCGCATTTGCTACCGCCGCTGCCGGTGTAAGCAGGAACATTAACGATACCAATAGAGCGATTAACGCCTTTCTACTCATATTCGCCACCTGCGTTATTAATCGGTACCAACATTTATATAATTTTCGTGAAAATTATTGCCGAAATTGAAATCAATCAACAGGTTTTTAAGTGAGAAGTTGCCATACATTATATTCGGGGCAGAGAGAAGGATGTTGGAAGAAGATATTGATATGATAAAAAGGATTTTCACCAAAAGCGACCCTCTCAAATGTCCCGAATGCGGGAGTAATTTGATTGTGATAGAACTTCCACCATCCTATGGTCCGCACGGAATAATCGTAAACGCTTATCTGGAGTGTCCCAAATGTGGTTTCAAGAAAAGGGTCAATACCTTCACCGTTTATGGGGCTGTGAGAGACTATACAGAGAATACCGTGGAGATAGGGAGCTGGTCGGAAACGGGAGGGAGAGAGATAAATACGTTCCATCATATTCTCAGCGAAAAACTCCTCGGAGAGCTGAAAGAAAGCCAGGACCTTGTGGAGTTCCTGATAGTCGATGATACAATCATAGCAGTTATCGGGTGAGTTTTGGAAAAGCGGGCTCGAGGGGATTCGAACCCCTGACCAACAGGTTAAGAGCCTGTCGCTCTACCTGGCTGAGCTACGAGCCCCGGTATTACCATAAAAACAAATTTCGATATTTAGATATTACTGTTGGCGGCACTTCAAAGTTAATTGTGGATAGGTAAATTTCCCATCTTGATATGTGATGTACGACAGCATGACAACTGTGGAATCATCCACAATTAACATTGTGGTCCCATCTGGCGAAATATATATAGTGCCAAGTGTATACACATTTCATGCGATTGTGGGGAGCATGTTTGTTTGTAGCCAGTCTTCTGATGCTACTGCCCCTGCAATCCGCAGTAACCGCATGCGACTGTGATTTTACAGCAACGATATCATTAGATGATAACCTGGCAAGTGAGTTAGCAAATGAAACTTTTCTATACACGAAACCCAACCTGAGTGAGAGAGAATCTATTAAGAGTATTCTTGAAAATCCAGCAATAGTGGGTCATGCAGAGAAAGAATTTATCCAAAATATCGTAACTGCACAGAGGTATACGAATGTTTTTTGCTCGTTCAGCACTACAAAAATTCTAGTGATACTATGGCTTATATTCTGTTTTTGTATAGGATGGATTGCAAGAGGATGGTTTGATAAGTGGCAGGAAACACATCAGGGTAACGAAACTTTACTCCGCTGACAGTGACAATAGCATCAGAACATGGTAACGTGAGGGATAAAGATGGTGCAGAGGGCTTTCCTTTTATCCTGTTTTTGATTTTTCTTCGTATCCTTTTCCAGGTCATGCTGCAAAAAATAGTAGCGATGTGTACAATGCATTGTTTCAAATCGAGGATACGCGAATATCGGAGAATAATTTGACGGGATGCGGTGAATATGGAGAAGTAAGGGGATGGGTACTGCAGAATTATCCGCTATCAATCTTTCAACTCTGGCTGTAATATCTCATCTGGCGGGTGTTAGGGGCTAACTATAGATAAGATACCCATTTATGGTTATCGTGATATCCTGTATCACACCTAAAAGGATAGAACGTATCTCGTCTCCCAAATAATTTCGAAGTACTCTGTTGCCCGCTATGTCCAATATATCTTCATAAAGATACACCGGAATCACAACCATTTTTTACTACCTTATCAATATCATCTTGGTGATGATAACATGAAGGTGCTGGTGACGGATAAACTCGCCGATGAAGCGATAAAGATGTTGAAGGATAATAACTTTGAAGTTAAGTACGAGGAGCTCGACCACGATTCTCTGCTGAATGAGATAGCGGGGTACGATGCCCTGATAGTGAGAAGCAGAACAAAAGTCACGGCGGATATCGTTGAGAAGGGCGCATCCGGGAACCTGAAGGTCATAGGAAGAGCAGGTATAGGCGTGGATAACATAGATGTCAAGAAGGCAACGGAGCTTGGGATAAAGGTGGTCAATGCACCAACGGGTTCAACGATCAGCGTCGCCGAGCTTGCGGTTGCGCACATGCTTGCGCTCGCCAGATCCATACCAAAAGCGGACAGTTCCATGAAGAGGGGAGAATGGATAAAGAAACAGTTGAAGGGAGTAGAACTCTACGGCAAAACCCTCGGTCTCATCGGCTCCGGGAGGATAGCCCAGCATGTTGCGAGAATAGCGAGAGGTCTCGGAATGAATATCCTCGTGTACTCTCCTCACTGCACCGACGAAAAAGCCCAGAAAATGGGAGCAAAGAGAGCGACACTGGAAGAAGTTTTGAAAGAATCAGACTTTGTATCCCTCCACATTCCAAAAACAGAGGAGACATACCATCTTATCGATGAAGAAAAACTATCTCTCATGAAACCAACCGCATATCTCATAAACTGTGCAAGGGGAGGAGTTGTTGATGAAGACGCTCTCTACAGATTCCTCAAAGAGGGAAAAATAGCGGGAGCAGCAATAGATGTTTTCGAAGAAGAGCCCCCCAAAGGAAGCAAACTCCTGGAACTGGAAAATGTTATCCTTTCTCCTCACATCGGGGCAAGCACCAGGGAGGCGCAGATAAGAGCGGGAACGATATGTGTGGAGCAGGTCATGAAGGTGTTGAGAGGAGAAGAGCCGGATTTCTGGGTAAACAGGCAATGAAAAAATTTGATGATATCCTTTCAAGGATAGGAGACAGAATGCGAGAACTCGACAGCATAAGGGAGAAAGCTCTCTCTCAATCCAGAGAGATTATACTGAATTGCAGGAAGTGCATACAATCCATACATAACGGCGATTTTGAAAGGGCAAGAAAACACCTCACATCAGCCGGTCGAAGATTGAAAACTCTCTACAAAATGCTCGATGGTTATCCGGAGATTAAGAGTGCTGGATTCGTTGAAAATGCATCCCAGGAGTTTGTTGAAGCGAAATGCCTGTACAATCTCGAGAGGAAAGGGGAGCTTCCCGACCCCGATAAACTCGGTGTACCATACGTGGCTTTCCTGCTGGGTCTGTGCGATTTGATAGGTGAACTGAGAAGATTCTCTCTCGACTCCATGAGACATGGAAACATAGATGATGCGAACCGCTATCTGGAAATGATGGAGGAGATATACGAATCCATCATGGATTTCGAGTACCCTTCTTCTCTGAAAAGAAAGCAGGATATTGCGAGAGGCCTGATAGAGAAGACGAAGAGCGAACTCGCCGTCGCCAGCTGTGAGAAAAGGATAAACGACAGGATAGAGGAATTCAGGGGTCTGCTCGATATCGTGGAGAAGAATAAACTGGAGGAAAAGAAAAAAAGAGAAAAACCAGACCTGGATATAGACAGGGTGTGGTAAAAATAGACTTTTCAAAACCTATAAATATGCCATCAATCTCTGGGTGAGGGGCAGATGGGACAGCCGGCTGGCCTTATATACGGAGATGTTGGAACAACGAGATTCAACTTCATCGTAGAGGATCCCACTTTACAGAAGTTCGATTATATATCAACATATCACAAGGAAGGAACCATACTTGCGCAGGTGACAGAGATAAAGAGGATATCCGACTTACCTTATGAAAGCATAAAAGCACTTTATGGAAACGGCGATAACTCGCCAAAGAGAATAGAGAGCAGTTTAACCGCAAGAGCAGAGGTTATTGGTTACAGAGATGAGAGGGGATTGCTTCAAACTCCAAGAACACCTTTTGAGATAGGTCAACCCGTTTACAAGGCCGAAGAATCTCTGGTCAGAAAGGTACTTGGACTGTACGCAGATGAAAAGGCGGGAGCCTACATAGGTCTATTGAAGGGTCATGATATTCCCGTTTATCTTTCAATAGATACGCTCGTGCAGAAACATGTTTGTATACTCGCAAAAACGGGCGCCGGCAAGAGCTATGCATGCGGAGTCCTCATTGAAGAATTGCTGAAAAAAAAGATACCGGTGGTTATAATAGATACCCATGGAGAGTATCCCTCCCTCGCTCATCCCAATAAGAACAAGAAAGAACTCAAGTTGATGGAGAGATTTAGGATAAAGCCCAGAGGGTATGCGAGCCAGATAGTGGAGTATTCTCCTTTCCCGAGGAGAAAGGGGGAGTTGCTGAGACTCAACGGTGTGAATCTTGAAGCAAGAGAGATTCTTGACCTTCTCTCCGCAAAGCTCACCGGACCGCAGATAGGCGTTCTGTATCAGGCAATAAAGGAACTCAAGGAGTTCAAGGAAACATACACGCTCAGAGACATCATAGAGAGAGTATCTCTATCGAAGAGTAACGCAAAGTGGAATGTCATGACCGCCCTCGATGCCTTGAATTCCACGGGTATTCTTTCTGATCAGGGTATATCCCCTCAGGATATAGTCAAGAAGGGCAGGTGTTCCATCATCAATCTGAAAGGTGTCCCCCCCGATGTTCAGGAAATCGTGGTGGCGAGATTGACAAAGGAGCTCTTCGATGCGAGGAAAGCCGGACTTATTCCGCCATTCATGTACATAGTTGAGGAGGCACACAATTACTGTCCCGAGAGGGGTTTTGGAAACGCCATATCTTCCCAGATATTAAGAACGGTCGCATCTGAAGGAAGAAAGTTCGGTATGGGTCTGTGCGTCGTGAGCCAGAGACCCGCAAAGGTTGATAAGAACGTCATATCACAGTGCAACACACATCTTATACTCAAGGTTACCAATCCAAATGATGTGAGAGCGATCATCCAGTCGGTGGAGGGATTAACCACGGATACCGCGGACGAAATCCAGAGATTGCAGGTTGGAGTCGCTCTCGTATCTGGAGGAAGCCTCGCTAAACCGGTGATGGTTGAGATCAGAGTTAGAGAGACAGACCACGGAGGGAGGTCTGCCAAGATCATAGCGGGTGAGGAAATCCCGATCGATTTCAGAGCCACCAAGATGAAGAGAGAAGAATTACCCCAAATACCCGCGCCCGCCATGACGGGTTCAGCTCAACAGGTGAAGAAGGAAAAGCCGAAAAAGGCGGAGATAGTTCACAGGGTTGCAAACAGGCTGGGATGGGTATCTACAGATGATCCGAACGAGACGATATCCATTTTATCCAAGGAAGCCAAGAAGATGGGAGAGGACCCGTTTAAATATCTTCATACTCTGGCGAAACTGGGAGAGAAGTTCTGTAAAGAGGAAAATCCAAACTGTATAAAATGTCCCATGAGGGATAGATGCAGATACAGGTTGACGAGGGTAAGTGAGATTCTATGAGGAATTACATCCTCTTTCTGAGCATAACCATTCTCATCTTCTCTGGATGTCTGGATAACCTCTTTGGAGAGGTCATCTATGAGAAAACACCGACAACGATCGAGTACCGAATATCGTATGGATACCTCATAAATGTGAGCGGAAACGGAAAGATAAACATCACCTATACATGCCCCCTTCCAGATGCACATAAACTTCAGAACCTCACGATAGTTGGTGATTATCCTCACAGAAAAGCAAAGTACGGAGAAAACGAGATGATCGTATGGTCATTTGAGGAAGAAAATGCAAAGTCCATAAAGCTGGGCATCTCTGCAGAGATAATCTCTAATGCTTTTCTTGTCAGTCTTAACGGGAGTAATGCTTGCGATATAGAGGATATCAACCAGCACCTGAAAAAAATCTACTGCAGGGATGAAGGGATAGAAAACAAAACGCTGATACAGGTTGAGAATGGAGAGATAAAAACCATTGCAGATAAGTTGAGAACCTCAAACAATACATTTGATGTGGGAAAAAACATCTTTGTGTGGCTGAAAACTCATACCACCTATGTATATCATCAGGAGGAGCAGAAGGCGCCGCAATCGGCAATAGAGACACTCAAACTGAAAGCGGGGGATTGCGATGATTTATCCATACTTTACATCTCTCTTTGCAGGTCTGCAGGAATCCCCGCAAGGTTGGTTAAAGGTTATCTGATTGTTGAGGAAGATAACGATTACAAGGTTATACCTCATGCCTGGGCGGAGATATATACGGGCATGGGCGAGAATGGATGGATACCAGTTGAGTGTGCCGGGATATCTGGTAACATCGACACGGAGATTCATCAGAACTTTGGGGTCGAGGATGCGTTTCATCTGAAGGTATATGTGGATAATGGAACCAATGAATCGTTGAATCTTTCATTTGAGGAACTGAAAGTCTGGTACGAGAAGAGCCTGCATCTGGATATCAAACCATTTCTCGAAGTTAGCGATGTGCATGTGAAGAATTACAAGAATCTGGTTGTTAAAAAGAATGGAGAGAGGTTTTATCGGTGAGGGATTAGCGGAGGCTTCTCTCGAACTTTCTCGAGATATCCACGTATCTCTCCAGTTCCTCCTTGGTCATTGGCTTGACATTCCTGAGAGCCTCCTCAAAGTGCCTCTTGTGTATCTTCAGTTCCTTTATCTTCTCTTTATCCAGTTCCTTCCCCTTCTCTATGTACTCTCTTATCGCGGCCATCACCGCTTCATTGCACACCGCAGCTATATCTGCTCCTGTGTAACCCTCTGTTTTTTCGGCAAGCTCATCGATGTTAACATCATCCGCCAATGGTTTCTTCCTTGTGTGTATTCTGAAAATCTCTTTCCTCGCCTCTTTGTCAGGCGGCGGTATGTATATCAATCTGTCAAATCTTCCCGGCCTAAGAAGAGCAGGGTCTATGATATCAGGTCTGTTTGTTGCTGCAATAACTATCACATCTCTTAAATCTTCGAGACCATCCAGTTCGGTGAGCATCTGGCTGATTACCCTTTCAGTTACATGAGAATCTCCAAGACTTCCTCTCGCTGGAGCGATTGCATCGATTTCGTCGAAGAATATTACGCACGGCGCCGCCTGGCGGGCTTTTCTGAAAGTTTCTCGAACCGCTCTCTCGCTCTCTCCGACCCACTTTGAGAGAAACTCTGGACCTTTTACTGATATGAAGTTTGCTTCACTTTCTGTTGCAACAGCTTTTGCAAGCAAGGTTTTTCCAGTTCCAGGAGGGCCATAGAGCAGTATACCCTTTGGTGGTTTTGCATCCATGTGTGAAAAGAGATCCGAATACTTCAATGGCCATTCGACAGCCTCTCTTAATTTCTGCTTTGCTTCCTTCAAACCACCTATGTCGTCCCAGTGGACGTTTGGAGTTTCTATTGTAACCTCTCTTAATGCCGATGGAGTCATCGATTTGAACGCATCATAGAAATCCTTTGCAGTCACCTCGAGTTTTTCAAGAATCTCTGCGGGTATTTCTTCAGCTTCAAGGTCTATATCTGGCAGAACTCTTCGTAAAGCTCTCATTGCTGCCTCTTTACAGAGGGCAGCCAGGTCTGCTCCGGAATAACCATGGGTCATATCAGCGAGTTTATCCAGGTCAACATCCTTTGCCAGGGGCATGCCTCTGGTGTGAATCTCCAGAATCTCCTTTCTTCCCTTTCTGTCCGGTATCCCGATTTCTATCTCTCTGTCAAACCTTCCCGGTCTTCTGAGAGCGGGGTCTATGGCGTTGATTCTGTTTGTTGCACCTATGACAACGACCTTTCCCCTCTCCTCAAGACCATCCATCAGAGCGAGTAACTGAGCCACAACCCTTCTCTCCACCTCACCAGTTACTTCTTCTCTCTTTGGAGCTATGGAATCTATCTCATCTATGAAAATTATGGATGGCGCGTTTTCCACCGCTTCCTTGAAGATCTTTCTGAGATTCTCTTCGCTCTCACCATAGTATTTGCTCATGATTTCGGGTCCACTCAGAGAGTAGAAGTTTGCGTTTGTTTCATTTGCGACTGCTTTTGCGAGAAGGGTTTTTCCAGTTCCCGGAGGACCGTGAAGAAGCACTCCCTTTGGCGCCTCGATGCCAAGCCTCTCGAACAGTTCAGGATGTTTGAGGGGCAGTTCTATCATCTCTCTGACCTGCCTCACTGCTTCATCGAGTCCTCCTATGTCCTCGTAGGTTACTCTCGGTATCTTCAATTCTTCTTTTGCTACTTTCTCACTCAGTTTTATCTCTGTGGTCAGTCCGATTATCACTGCATCTGCCGGTGGCGATACACTGGTGACAACAAAGTCTATGTGTCTGCCCATTATGTTTATGGCGATTTTATCCCCTTTTGTGACAACGTGACCCTCCATAAGGTGAGAGATGTAATCCTCGATACCGACTATTCTCAACTCCTCCGTCGGCGCCAGCACGATCTTCTTGGCGATTTGAGCATGTATTTTCTTAACCTTCACCTTGTCATCTATGCCAACGCCGGCGTTCTTTCTGGTTGTACCATCTATTCTTATGATGCCTTTTCCCGTGTCATCTGCATAACCTGGCCAGTAAATGCATGCGGTCTTCTTCTTTCCTTCTATGAGTACAACGTCTCCTGGTGTGAGCCCCATCTTGCTCGCGATCTCCGGGTCTATTCTTGCAATCCCTCTTCCAACATCTCTGGATTTGGCCTCTTCAACTTTTAGAGTCCACTCTCCCGACATAATTATCATCTCCTAAAATCAAAAAAGAAAGGGGAAAGGTTTACTTTATTTGGATCTTCTTTCCCCTGCCCTTTGGTTTCACTTTCTTCAACTGTATATCGAGCACTCCGTTGTTGTAACTGGCTTTTGCCGAATCGGGGTCAACCTCTGCCGGAAGCTCAACCTCCTTGTAGTACTTTCTGTCTTTGGTATCCACTCTGATAATCAATGTACTCCCCGTGACCTCCAGGTCGATGTCTTCCTTTTTCACACCCGGAACCTCAGCGGTTATCTGTACCTCATCATCGGTTTCCTGAACATCCACGAGTGGTTCTCTGCTGCCTGGAAGCTCGGTTATGCCTCTCTGTGGTATGTTACCGAACTCCTGGAACACTGGTTTTCCATCTGGACCTATTCTGAAGGTCCATCCGTAAATATAGGGACCTCCCTCCTTTGGTTCTGGTAATTTTCCGCTCATTGCATCCCTGAATACCCTATTCATTCTCCTTCTCATTTCTCTGATGTGTTCATCGATCTCATCGAATATACTGCTCCATCCTCTTGGCCAGACATTTTCAAACCAATCATCCAGCCAGTCATCAATATCCCTATCAAATGGAAATCTCTTCCTCACCATCTTGCATCACCCCCATCAATTACTACCACAAATAGATTAACAAAAACTTCTATATAAAGCTTTCTATCAGATTAAGAGCATGTGTGTATTACAGTCGAAGGAGGGGATATTTTCTGACGATTTTTTATTCGCGTCGCCGCTTGCTGTGTAAAAGAACATCACATCATGGAAAATTATTTAACAATTTAAGATATTTATAAAGGGGGTGTTAAACTGAGAAGGATTATTTACAAATCGATGGTTTATCTTGCTTTCATTCTGATCGTTTCATCAACTTTGCCAGCTTCCATTATAAACAGTAAAAAGGAATTGCAAGCAAAGCAGGACGGTCTCATAGAGATCTCGATTTCTTTTCCCGGACTCAAAGGATTCAAAAACCAAACGCTGAACATATCCAGAGAAAAATACGTTGAGCTCAGACGTATTTTCAATGATACTTTAGAAGCACTGGAGAGGGCGGAGACGGATAAAAAAGTGTGTGGGATATTCAATGAAACGATCGAGAAACTCAAAGGGCTGGGGATTCTGCCAGGGGTCGATCTCAAAAGATTGCAGGAAAGGTTAACCGGTGAATATCTGAGAAGTAAACGGTTTGAAGGATTGCTGGAAAAACTCGACAGAAGATTTGAATTTCTGGAATCCCTCGATAATGCCTTCTGTCTTATCTGCGGAGAAGCCAACGAAACTTTTGAGATGGATCTACTATCGAGAACATTTGACTTTACCATACGGGCGCCTTTGGTTATAATATCGTTGTTATGGTTGAATATACTGGTATTTATTGCAGAATGTTTGGATGTCTTCTTGCAAGAGCATCCTCTCAGCATAGACTACCTTATTTACCTTCTGGCGTTGCCTGCAGTTAAGATAATAGATATGGTATGCCATTTCCCGATCCATTCCCCCCTCCCGATATCCGGTGCGATTTACTTTGGTTACAAAGAGCCGAAACGCAAATGTTTTTCTCATGGGCATATGTGGACAAGTGGCCTAAAGGGTATAAAAATATGGAATGGTACATTTCGTGGCACCCTTCCAGACGTATTTTATCCATTTTGCCCGCTCTTCATCTTTCACACTATCCTGATAGAGTCATTATCCCATGTCTTCCCACGATATGAATATCTACTAAACTTGATATGGATTATCTCTTTCTTTGCTTTTGCTACCATTTTCCTCCTTTACTGCCCGACACTATCTGAATCGTGCAAGTTGTACTTCCCCGGTGTGATGGGTTTCTACGGCATCTATGTAAAGGTACCATCCAACGATTATGCAAGCTTTATGGGATATGCCCACGCTGTCTCCATAGATTATGCCGATACCTGATGAGTAAAATTTCTACCCCGATGTGCATATATAATAACACAATGACCACAGAAAAGTTTCTACGATTGACTTCGCATTATGTTACATTTTTAAATTATGTACTTTCTGAATTTAGAATGATGGGAAAGTGTGTAGTATGTGGTAGAGAGAGCAGGTATATATCATCCTGTTTGAGCGTATGTCTATCCTGCATAAGAGAGAGACCAGAAGAAGCATTGGAGATGGCGAGACAGGTACACAGAAAAGTGAGAGAAGAGTTTGGTCTACCGCCATATCCACCGGATGATGATAATGGTATAGAATGCAATATCTGTGCAAACAACTGCAGAATAGGTGAGGGGAAGATGGGGTACTGTGGAGTTAGAAGAAACGAAAAAGGGAAACTGGTGGAAAAACACATCTTCCACACTTACTATGATCCCATACCTACCAACTGCTGCGCCTCCTGGTTCTGCGGGGCTGAGAAAGGTTACAATCTGGCAGTATTTCCCTTCGGATGCACATTTAACTGCCTCTTCTGTCAAAACTGGGAACACAAGAAATTTGAGTATGGTGTGGAAAAGAAGATAGAGGACCTCGTGAGAGAAGCGGAGAGGGCAGAATGTATATGTTATTTTGGTGGCACACCCGAGCCGCAGTTACCATTTCTGATAAGAGCCACTGAGAAGATCCTGGAAGTGAAAAGAGTCAGAATCTGCTGGGAATGGAATGGAACCGGAAATAAGAACCTGGTAAGGAGATGCGCGGAACTCTCCTGTGAAACCGACGGAACGGTAAAATTCGACCTGAAAGCTTTCGATGAAAATCTCAACATTGCATTAACTGGAATGTCAAACGCAAGAACCCTTGAAAATTTTCAGATGATAGCCGAGGAGTTTGACAAGGAGAACATGCTGAATGCAACCACTCTACTTGTGCCCGGATACATCGATGCAATAGAAGTAGAAAAGATAGCAAAATTCATTTCCTCGTTAGATCCAGATATACCTTACTCGTTACTCGCCTTCCATCCAGATTTCAAAATGATGGATCTACCGGTAACACCCAGAAAACTTGCAGAGGATTGCTACAGAATAGCAAAAAAGTATCTGAACAGAGTTCACATAGGAAACATTCACCTTCTCATATGATCGTTCCCAACTCAATGCCGATGGAAAAGATTTAATTATTTAACCTCTTTCTGTTTGTGGGATACGATGGGATTGTTTGACTTTCTAAAGAGGGACAAGAAAGGGAGGATGGAAAAAAAACCATCCAAGAGCAGGGTGGAATACCACGAAACACTTTACTCGAAGGATGCACCTCCTCAGATACCACCAAAGTCGTTGCCGAGAAGAGAGTGGGAGCACATATCTTCAATAGAAGAAAAGATAGACAAACTCAACCGGCGGAGCATATCGGAGAAGGACATAACAGAAATAGAGAAAAAGGTTGATGGAATCCTCTCAAGAGAAAACAGATAGAGTAGCCACATGATAGCGGTACTCAGACTCGGCCACAGAGTAGAAAGAGATAAGAGGACAACAACTCACGTCGCCCTTGTGGCGAGGGCTTTTGGTGCAGATAAAATATACGTCGATACCAAAGACGATTCACTTGAGAGAAGCGTCGAAGATGTCGTCAACAGATTTGGGGGGGATTTCGAAATAGAGACGGGGGTGAACTGGAGAAAAATCGTGAGGAATTGGGATGGAAAGATTGTGCATCTCACGATGTATGGTCTACCACTCCACGAGGTCATCGATGATATAAGAAAGGAGAAAAACATCCTCGTGGTCGTTGGCTCCGAAAAGGTACCCGCCGAGATATACCAGATTGCTGATTACAATGTCTCTATATCGAATCAACCACACTCTGAGGTCTCTGCCCTCGCCATCTTCTTGGATAGATGTCTCAGAGGAAAGTGGAGAAGGATGAAATTCAGAGGGATAATCGAGATAGTCCCTTCAGAGAGAAAGAAAAAAGTTGTCGATAAACTTCCCACACCAGAAGAATGTATAGAGATTCTGAAAAGTGCTGGATGTTCAGATAACGTGATAGAGCACTGCAAGAGGGTAAGGGATGTGGCTTTGAAAATAGCCGAATGCACGGGTGCCAACAAAAGTATCGTTGAGGTGGGCGCCCTGCTCCACGATATAGGGAGGTCAAAGACCCATAGTATAAGACATGGAATAGAAGGTGCAAGAATCGCGAGAAAACTGGGTTTGCCCGATGTTATTGTTAGAATCATAGAGAGACATCTTGGAGCAGGCATACCCAAGGAAGAGGCGAAAAAACTCGGTTTGCCAGAGAGGGATTTTATACCGCGATCCTTGGAGGAGAAGGTTGTGGCGCATGCCGACAACCTCATCGAAGATAACAGGATTATAAGGGTGGAGGAGGAGATAGATAGACAGATGAAAAGGGGAAACGTAGATTATGCAAGAAGGTTGAGGGAGTTACATGATGAACTGAGCAAACGGTGTGGCAGAGATTTAAATGACCTCCTGAGAGAGAGCGGATAACTATTTATCTCTAAAACTCTTTTTACTTTGGGAATGGAGAATGTGGTCGTGGAGGGAGATAGGGTATTCACGGTCATTCCAGAGGATTTTGATAGCAGAAGCGTGTATGGCGAGAAGATCACAACAAAAGATGATCGCAAATTGAGGGTATGGAGCCCTTACAGGAGCAAACTCGCTGCCGCCATAATTCGTGGAATTGACATCGATATAAAGAGCGATTATCGGATTCTTTACCTCGGCGCGGCGGCGGGCACGACGGTGAGCCATTTATCAGATATCGCGTACCGGGGCACGATATATGCGGTTGAGATATCCCCTTTTCCCCTCAGAAAATTGCTCGATGTTTGCAGAATGAGGAAGAACATCATTCCCATCATGGAAGATGCAAATCATCCAGAAAGGTATCTCCATCTGGTACCAAAGGTTAATTTTCTGTATCAGGACATTGCTCAGAGAAACCAGATTGATATCTTCATCAAGAATTGCAATATGTACCTGATGGAAGATGGGGAGGGAATCATCATGGTTAAATCAAGAAGCATTGATACAACCGCCGAGCCGGAGGAGGTGTATGGCAGAGTTATTGACAGAATAGAGAAAGGGGGTTACGAGATAAGGGATGTGAAGAAGCTCGACCCGCATGCGAAGGATCATGCATGTATCATCATTAAAAGAGGATGAAGAAAATGAAAAAACATCTTATTGCGATCGCCAAGATACTTATTCCCGCGGTAATGGGTCTCGCGGTTCTGTTAACCGTTGGATCCCTTCTTGACCCTTCCACAAGATACAAGTACTGGTATCTGTGCATGGCATACTTCTTTCCCCCTCTCGGAAAGGAGTCGGTCATACCCATAGGTGTCTACGGAGGCGATATCACGATACCGATTGTAGGTAAACGTGTTCATATCTCTCCTATAAATCCTGCCGTCATGGCTCTATCCATAGCATTCATAGACAGCGTGGTATCTCTTTTCATGGTGTGGAATTATGACCTTGTCAAGAAGATACCTCTTCTGGGTGATTTTGTACAGAAGGTTGAAGAACTGGCAATAAAGGGAAACAAAAAATATGCATGGGTGATGCCACTGAAGTTTGTTGGAATAGTGCTTTTTGTGATGATACCATTTCAGGGTTCTGGTGGGGTCGTCGGTTCTATCTTGGGCAGAATCATTGGGTTGAGCGCACCGATGACATGGTTTGCGGTTACGACCGGTGCCCTCATAGGTTGTTTTATAATGGCATACTTTGCAAAACTCATATTTTCAAACATACTGGCGGGAATATCATTGTTATTCATCCTTGTGGCAATAGTTGTCATCATCAAGATCTGGAGAGAATCCAAGTAATTTTCCCAGCCCTATGATGTAAACTTCTCTGCTCCTCTTTTTGGATGCCTTCGGCGAGAACTTTTTTACAAACCTGAATCTTATCTTCACCTCCTTGAAGAATTCATTGAGATCACTTCCTTCAAACCCTTTACACACAAAATTCCCTCCCCTCCTTAAAAATTCATCAGCATATTCGAGCGCTTTGATGCACAACCAGTAACTCCTCGCCTGGTCGAGGGCTCTATTCCCGGAGAGATTTGGAGACATATCTGATAGAATCACGTCCACTTTTCTCCTTCCGAGAACTTCTCTCAATCGGTTTTTTGTTTCATCTGAGGTGACATCACCCTCTATAAAAATGAAGTTGTCCATCTTCCTGACCGGGAGTATATCTATGCCTATTACCTCTCCTCCAGAATACTCGAGCGCAACCTGGCTCCATCCGCCGGGCGCCGCACCGAGATCGAGAACGATATCTCCTTTTCTTATGACTTTGAATCTCTTCTGAATCTCTATCAGTTTAAAGGCTGACCTCGCGCGGTAGCCGAGCCTCTTTGCCTCTCTGTAATAAAAATCTCTCTTTTTCTCTTCCTTCCAGCTGCTCATAGGATTATATCTATGTTCAGCCTCTCAGCGAGCTCCTTGTACCTGTTTCTTATGGTAACTTCTGTCACTCCGGCAACATCTGCTACTTCCCTCTGTGTCTTTCTTTCTCCGCACAGGATCGATGCGATGTATATTGCCGCGGCAGCCACTCCTGTTGGACCTCTTCCAGATGTTAATTCCTTATCCGCGGCCTCTTTCAAGATTTCAAGCGCTTTTGCCTGAACCTCTCCACTCAGTTTGAGTTCGCTGCAGAATCTGGGTATGTAATCCTGGGGAGATGTGGGCATGAGTTTGAGACCGAGCTCTCTCGCTATGAAACGGTATGTTCTTCCTATCTCCTTTCTCGACACCCTCGATGCCTCGGCTATTTCGTCAAGAGTTCTCGGCACCCCGCACTGTCTACATGCGGCATAAAGGGCTGCTGCGGCCACCCCTTCAATACTTCTGCCTCTGATTAGGTTTTTGAGAACGGCTTTTCTATATATCATCGCTGCAGTCTCTCTAACGTTTCTGGGCAAGCTCATCGCGGAGGCCATTCTATCGAGTTCAGATAGAGCAACAGCCAGATTCCTTTCGGTTGCATTGGATACCCTTATTCTTCTCTGCCATTTCCTTAATCTGTAAAGCTGTGCCCTGCTTCTTGTTGGTATGGACTTCCCATAAGAATCTTTATTCTTCCATCCAATTACCGTACTCAAACCTTTATCGTGAATGGTATATGTGAGAGGAGCACCCGCTCTTGCTCTCTTCTCCTTCTGCTCAGCATCAAATGCCCTCCATTCCGGACCCATATCCACGATATTTTCATCTATGACGAGACCACAATCCTCACAAAC
>CAYSPA010000021.1:0-3368 GCA_964432835.1 uncultured Thermoplasmatales archaeon
TCATGTTTTTTCTGTCCAGTACCCGATGCGGAACCTACTAAATCCTTAAATACCAGTTCGTTATTATTGGGCTTACCTTCTAAAAAGCGGGGTGATGAATCTGCCTCAGCAGCAGAATGCACAGGAAAAACAGGATTTCAAATACATAGTGAGGATTGCAGATACCGACCTCCAGGGGGAGAAGAGCGTAATCCAGGCACTTACCGGAATAAAGGGTATAGGCTTTCACGTTAGCGCGGTAATAGCGGATTGCGCCGGCGTGAACAGGTATGAAAAAATAGGAAACCTTCCAGAAGAAAAAATCGAAAAGTTAAGGGAGATCATCGCAAACCTCGATAAATATGCACCGAGCTGGTTGATGAACAGGAGAAAGGATATCTATACGGGTAAAGATATGCATCTCATTGGTACCGATATCGATATGGTCAGAAGAGAGGACATAAACAGATTGAAGAAGATAAGGGCATATCGCGGTATAAGACACGAGCTGGGCTTACCCGTGAGAGGTCAGAGAACGAGATCCAATGGAAGGAAAGGTCTTGCATTGGGAGTATCGAGAAAGAGGAAGTGAAGGTGTAGCCAATGGGAGACCCAAGGAGGTTGAAGAAAAGATATGAAACACCTTCTCATCCATGGGAAGAGGAGAGAATAAAAAGAGAGAACGAGCTGATGAGGAAGTACGGTCTCAAAAACAAGAGAGAGATATGGAAAGCAGAAACCATACTCAGAAAGTACAGAACGAGAGCCAGAAAACTTCTCGCAAAGGCGGGTTCTGAGGACCCCGTTTACAAGAGAGAGGTTCAACAGCTTCTCAACCACCTTATAAGAATGAATCTGATAAAACCTGGAGCGGGACTCGATGACTGTCTCGCTCTCACCGTTGAGGATATACTGAAGAGGAGATTACAGACGCTCGTATATCTGAAAGGTCTCGCATCAACACCTCATCAGGCGAGACAGCTCGTTGTGCATGGCCATATAGCCATAAGGGGAAGAAAGGTGACGATACCCGGATATCTGGTCAGGGCGGATGAGGACAACGAGATCGATTACGCACCAACATCTCCACTTGCAGACCCGTCACATCCCGCCAGGCCGCCGGCAGATATTTTATCACGAACTAGAGTAACAGCGGAGGAGGAATAAGATGGGAAGATGGGGAGTTGCTCACATCTATGCTTCCTTCAACAACGTCATAATAACCATAACCGACCTGACGGGAGCAGAGACCATAGCGAGATGTTCTGGAGGAATGGTTACAAAGTCCGCGAAGGATGAAGGTTCACCTTATTCTGCTATGCTTGTTGCTCAAAGGGTTGCCGAGATAGCAAAGGAGAAGGGTATAGACAGGGTGCACATTAAGGTGAGAGGACCCGGAGGAATAAAGAGCAGGGTGCCTGGCCCCGGAGCGCAGGCGGCGATAAGGGCTCTGGTCAGAGCAGGTCTGAAGGTTGGAAGAATCGAAGATGTAACACCCATTCCTCACGATGGTGGAAGAAGAAAGGGAGGAAAGAGAGGAAGGAGGGTGTGATTCGATTGGTTAAAATCGAATCCGCAGATATAAAAGAGAGAGAGGCAAGACTCATTATATCAGATACATCGCCATACTTTGTGAATGCTCTCAGAAGAGCCATGCTCAGAGAGGTGCCGAAGCTTGCTATAGAGGATGTTATATTTTATGAGAACAGTTCGCCTCTTTTTGATGAGATTATTGCCCACAGGCTTGGAATGATACCACTTCCAACAGATCTTGATCTCCTCGTTCCGAGAGAAGAGTGTACATGCAATGGAGAAGGTTGTCCCAACTGCACGGTCAGGTATACTCTGAGCAGAGAGGAGCCGGGGATGGTTTATTCTGGAGATTTACAGCCAGAAGATGAGAAATGGAGGGTAATAGATCCAAATATCCCAATAGTGGAGCTTTTTGAGGGACAGAAACTCATTCTCGAGGCGGAGGCGATACTTGGAAAAGGTAAAGACCACGCAAAGTGGCAGGCCGTGGTTGCGCCCGGATACAAATACTATCCAATTATAGAGATAAATCAGGATAAACTCGATGAGGACGGCATCAAAAAAGCGATAGAGATCTGTCCAAAGAAAATTCTGGAAGAAAAGGAAGGAAAACTCGTCGTCAAGGATGTCGAGAAATGCACCCTCTGCAAATCATGCGTGGAAGTAGTGGAGGAGGGAGCCATCCAGGTGAGGGGCGACGAAACAAAGTTCATATTCACTTACGAGACAGATGGCTCTCTCGATGCAAAGACGTTGATCATGAAAGCTGCCGAAATTCTGGAGAATAAGTTTAAGGAACTCGAAAAACTGATAGGATAAGGGTTTTAAAATCATCTGTTCTTCCCTCTTTCAGGGCCCGTGGGGTAGCTTGGTATCCTTGTGGCTTCGGGAGCCATAGACTTGGGTTCAAATCCCAGCGGGCCCATTTAATAAGCCTGAAAAAATCGCGTTTTATTGATCTTGTGTCCCTTTTTGTGAATCCGAATCTCAATGTACGCTTTTCTATCTTCTTTGCCGCCTGACCTTCCATTCATGGTCTCATACAGGAACCACTTCTCTGTATATCAAATTCCTAAAATCATACAGTATAGTAAACTATTTATCGTATAAAATCATATACTATACTGTATGCTACGCCGTGAGTATCTTGAAATCATTGCACCATACAATTTCTGGGGTAGAGAGGTGGATACCGGCATATGGCGTGACATTTATGTGGAGAAAATCCTGAGGGCATTCTCCATACCCAGCATAGTGATATCGGTGACGGGTGTTAGACGGGCAGGTAAAACCTACATATGCAGACAGGTTCTCCGGAGACTGATAGAGCGGGGTATGAGAAAGGAACAGACCCTCTATATCAACCTTGAAGACCCTTCTCTCCAGCCGTATTTATCCACGGATTTTCTCCAGGACTTATACGATACATACAGACATTATCTTAACCCTGGAGATGAAACAGTCATGGTACTTGATGAAGTACAGAATCTACCCGGATGGGAGAGATGGGTTAGGGCGATGATGGAGAAGAATGAAGACACCAGAATCATAGTTACGGGGTCATCATCCAAGATAATGAGTGTAGAACTATCACATATACTCACGGGGAGATATATCGATGTAAGGGTATATCCTCTGAGCTTCATCGAATATCTCAGATTCAGGGATGTTTCCACAGAAAACATTGATATAAGAAGGAGGGAAGTGGAGAACGCGTTTATGGAGTACTTGGAATATGGCGGATTCCCTACCGTGGTGCTTACGAAAGACAGGGAGATGCGCAGAGAATTCCTGAAAGAACTTTTTGAGTCGATAGTAACAAGGGATATAGCAGCAAGATACAGTTTAAGAAAGAT
>CAYSPA010000021.1:3468-17687 GCA_964432835.1 uncultured Thermoplasmatales archaeon
CACCAAAGATTAATAAGTCTAAATCTATTCTTCGATTGAGATTTATGGTGGAGGAAGAGGTAACCATAGAAAATTTACCAGGCGTTGGTCCCGCCACAGCGGAGAAACTCAGGGATGCGGGCTTTGACGATATTCTCTCTATAGCCGTTGCGTCTCCAAAAGAGTTAGCAGATGCGGCCGAGATAGGAGAGAGCACGGCAGCAAAAATCATCATCGCCGCCAGAAAGATGGCAGATGTTGGCGATTTCGAGACGGGGGATGTTATCTTCGAGAGGAGGTCCAGATTAAGGCATCTCACGACGGGGTCGAAATCCCTCGATCAATTGCTCGGCGGCGGACTGGAAACGCAGGCGATAACGGAGTTCTTTGGCGAGTTTGGCTCTGGAAAAACCCAGATAGCCCATCAGCTGTGTGTGAACGTTCAATTACCCGAAGAAAAAGGCGGTCTCGATGGACATGCCTTTTACATAGATACGGAGAACACCTTCAGACCAGAGAGAATAACACAGATGGCAAAAGCCATGGGACTTGACCCGAAGGAAACGTTGAAAAGGATACATGTTGCAAGAGCCTTCAATTCGAGCCATCAGATGCTCCTGGTTGAAAAGGTAAAAGAACTCTCAAAAGAAGTGCCCGCAAAACTTCTCATCGTTGATTCCCTCACCGCCCACTTCAGGGCAGAATACGTTGGAAGAGGGGCTCTCGCTGATAGACAGCAGAAACTGAACAAACACATGCACGATTTACTGAGATGGAGCGACCTCAACGATGGAGTGGTTTGCGTAACCAATCAGGTTTCGGCAAAACCCGATGCCTTATTTGGCGATCCGACCAGACCTATAGGAGGACATATCGTCGGTCACACCGCGACATTCAGGGTCTATCTCAGAAAGAGTAGAGGGGATAAGAGAATAGCAAGGTTGATAGATTCTCCTCATCTTCCCGAGGGTGAGGTGGTCTTTTCCATAACCAAGGAAGGAATCAGGGATTAGCCTGATGTGTTCATCCTCTGAGTGAGCAGAATAAACTGCAACTAGTGGAACTTTCTCATGACCAGACCCGACAGAAGCTTCGGCAGGAAGTAGGTCGATTTCTGGGGCATGTGTTCTCCAGCACTCGCGATCTCTTTTATCTCCTCGATCTTTGTGGGATTCAGTATAAATGACATATCGAATTTGCCACCGTTCACAACCTCAATCGCCTCTTTGGTATCTCTGGTATACTTCACGTGGTCCTCCAGATTTTTATCGGTGATGCCCATCAGCTTTTCTATCACAATCTTATGGAGAATCGAAACATCGAGAGTCCTCCATGCCTTTGACCTATCCGGCGCAAGCTCATCCATCACGCTCTCATCCTTCAAGGTGAGGATATATGTTCCATCTCTGTGATAAACCGCAAACTTATGCTCCTTATCTGTCTTTATCATCTCGCTCAATCTTTTGCCTATCTCCACAGGCGAGAGCTCTCTCTCGAGTTCCACCCTCTCCACATCGAAATATTCCTTGCATTTCTCCATGAGTTCGTTGATATCGATATCCATCCTTATCATCCGGTGGGTTGGCAGTATTGTTAATCCTTCATCAAACATGTTTGCAAGAACAACCATTATGTAGTTCTCAGGATTCTCTTCTCCGGCGCCCACCTCTTCCGCGTAATTTATCGCCGTCTGATACCTGTGATGTCCATCCGCGATATAGAGGATTTCATCCGACAGTTTATCCTTGACAAACTCTATGATTTCTCCATCTGAAATCTTCCACAATTTGTGTCTGAAGCCATCGTATCCGAGCACATCTATGATGGGTTCACCGAGAGCGGAATCTATCTTTTTCATTATCTCATCTTTTTCATCCATGTACAGCAGTTCGATGGGCTCAAGATTCGCTCTGGTTTCTCTCATCAACTTTAGCCTGTCCTCTTTTGGTTTTGAAAGTGTCCTCTCGTGAGCCTTTACCTTCTCATAGTTATGGTCGAGTTTGAGCAGGATAAAGAAGCCACTCATCACCTTGTTTTCGCCATCGCATTCATACTCAACCTTGTAGGGGTAGATTGCTTCCTCATCGGATTCTACGAGTATCCCTTCATTCAGCCATTTCTCGAAAAATTCCTTGGCTCTGGTGTATCTGTTGTTCTTTTCGTCATCATCTGGATAAATCTTACCGAGAATCAACCTCACAACGTTGTACTCGTTTTTTCTGTAAAGCTCTTCCTGCATCTCCGGAGATATTATGTCATAAGGTGGTGCCATGACATCATCGAGATTCCCTATCTTCTCACTGTTGTAAGTTATCCCTTTGAAAGGTTTTACCACAACCATGTTATCCGATACGGGAATGCGGGATGCGATTATAAACGTTTTTGATTCACTGTGACGGCGCAGACGAGCAGTTCAATATTTATCCAACAAAGCAGTTATACCAGAGCATGAAGAAAATTGTTGTTACAACAAAAAAGGAGGATATGGATAAGGTCGCGAAGATTTTTGGGAACAGATTTTTCACATCCGAAGTTAAAGGAGAATGTGCCGTAATAACATCTTACATACCGGATAACGAACTCGATGAGACGATAAAGAAACTCGATGATGTTGTGGATTTCAGATTCAAAGACAGTTTGATAGAAGTTTCTTCTCCCTTCTTCGTCAAATCATCCGTTCTCGAAAGAATCGAGAAGAGGGAGGGTGTAAAGGGAAAACTCCCCGTTGAAAAACTGCTGGAATCTGTGAAAATCTACACCAGCGTGGATTTTGGAAAAGTGATTCTCGCAGGAATAGCCGGATTCATAGCGATGATGGGTTTATTCATGAACAATGTGGCACTCGTTATAGGGGCGATGCTTCTATCTCCCATTCTCGGTCCCATATATGCATTCGCGATTAACCTCGCGGTCGGGGATGCAAAGGATTCCATGAAAAGCATACTCAATCTGCTGGTGATGATATTCTTTGTTATCGCGGTGAGCATAATTTCTACATTCATTCTGTCCGGCTTTATGGAAATAAGAAAAACACCGGAGATAATAACCAGACTCTCCGCGAATCCCGTGTACATCCTCATAGCGGTATTACTCGGATTTGCATCGATTCTCGCACTTTCTAAAGGAGTATCCGAGAGCATAGCGGGAATCGCCGTTGCGGTAGCCATATTACCGCCGGCCGTTGTCTTTGGAATATGCATAATCGCTTTTCCATGGAATTTCACCGCCCCTCTGGTTCTGACACTCGATAACGTAATCGGACTCATGATAGGAAGTTTGCTCTCGGTTCTTGTTCTTGACATTGGTCCCAGGAAGTACTATGAGAAGAGCGTGGCGAAGAAGTTCATCAGGAGAGTCTTCTATGTACTGGTACTGCTTATTGCTATCCTTACCGCAATATCGCTTTACCTATGATGGGAAATTTCAAAAACTCTAACCTGTTGAGGTATTTGAATGTCGGATAGCGAATTTCCGAAGAGGATATCGAAAGACCTTTACTATCTTAACATAGCGAAGGCTGTTGCGAAGAGATCTCCATGTATAAGAAGAAGGTTTGGAGCGATAATAGTTAAGGATGATACGATCGTATCAACCGGTTATAACGGTCCAGCGAGGGGCTCCGTGAACTGTGATGAGGTTGGTTGTCTCAAAGATGTTATGAATCTTCCGCCATATACCGGCTATGATTACTGCCCCGCCGTCCATGCCGAGGAAAATGCCCTGCTGAATGCTGCGAGGCACGGCTCGAGCGTTATCGGAGGTACACTTTATCTTTATGGTGAGAGCCCGGATGGAAGCATAACCGAAGAGGGAAAACCCTGCGACAGATGCAAGAGGGCGCTGATAAATTCTGGAATAAAGGAAGTGGTCACCATCAAACCCAATAACGAGGTCGTGAGGTACAGTGTTTCGGACTGGGTAAGAGAGGACAGGGAGAACTATCTTAGAAAACTCAGGGAAGAGAGGGCAAGGAATAAAGATAAATAACCTTCTTTCTTTATCTGAAAGCCATGGGTTCCACGATAATAGAGAAAATCCTGGAAAAGGCATCTGGAAAGAAAGTTGCGCCGGGCGACAAGGTATGGGCGAAGGTAGACCTCGTTGCAATGAGAGATTTCGGAGGACCAAATGTTATACTGAAATATGAGAAGGAGTTCGATGATGAACCGGTTTTCGACCCGGAAAAGATAGCGATAACATTTGACCTTCACATTCCACCAAGACAGATAAAGGAAGCGGAGAATCAGAAGATCTGCAGAGAGTTTGCCAGAGAGAAAGGTGTCAAACTGTTCGATATAAATCACGGAGTGGGTCAGCACACTCTCCTTGAGCATGGTCTGGTGAAACCGTATGACGTCATAATAGGGACAGACAGCCACATGAATCTGCTGGGAGTAGCGGAGGCTTTCTCCACAGGAGTCGGAATAACAGATATAGTTACCGCGATGAGATATGGCAAGCTGTGGTTCAGGGTTCCTGAGACGGTGAAAATTAACATAAACGGAAAACCCGGTGAATTTGTAACACCAAAGGATGTCATACTCCATCTCGTCGGCTATTTTGGCGCGGATGGTTTATCTTACAAATCTGTGGAGTTCTATGGAGATTTCATAGAGAATCTCGGACTTGATGGAAGAATAACGATAGCGAGCATGGTAACGGAGATGGATGGAAAGATAGGATTTATGGTTCCGAATGCCGAGGTTATCAATTTCCTGAAGGAAAAAACCGGTAAGGACATAAAGCCCATATCTCCAGATAAGGATGCCGAGTATATCGAGACTCACGATTTTGACGTCTCAAACCTCGAACCCATGATATCGTGTCCACACTCTCCGGATAATGTGAAAGCCGTGAGGGAGGTTGAGGGTAAGGAAATAGACCAAGTATTCATCGGCTCCTGCACCAACGGAAGGATAGAGGATTTGAGAATCGCAGCGAAGATACTGAAAGGAAAAAGGGTGAAAGCGAGAACGATTATAACACCCTCCACAGTGGAGGTGGCGAAGCGGGCACTCAGGGAAGGACTTATCGAGATATTTCTGGAAGCGGGAGCGGTCGTTACAAATCCAAGTTGCGCCCTCTGTACGATAGGTCATCCCGGCGTACTTGCAAAAGGAGATGTAACCCTTTCAACGAGCAACAGAAACTATCCCGGAAAAATTGGAAAAGGAGGAGAGATATATCTCGTCAGCCCCGCCACCGCGGCGGCGAGCGCGATAAATGGAAGAATCGCCGATCCAAGGGATGTGAAATGAACGGTAACGAGTACAAGGTGGTGAGAGACCCAATTCATGGAAATATAAGATTTGAGGGTATATTTCTCGACCTTCTCGAAAGTCCGGAACTGCAGAGATTGCACAACATAAAACAACTCGGGTTTGCCTACATGGTTTTTCCGGGAGCGAATCATACCAGACTGGAACATTCCATAGGTGCTTATCAGATGGCAAGAAGAGCATGCGATGCTCTTTCTCTCGATGAGGACGAAAGGATATATGTTGAGTGCTCGGCTCTTCTCCACGATATAGGACATGGTCCTTTTTCTCATACCCTCGAATCCATACTCAGGGAGAGATTCGGCTTTGACCATGTTGATCTCACGGAGAAAATCCTTAAAGGTGAAGAGGAGATAGTGCTGGAAAATGAGAAAAAATATGTTGATGCAAAATCGGTTGTTGAGATTCTCGAGGAGGAAGGTATAGACAGAAGGAAGATAGCGGACCTGATAAGGGGTAGGTATGGCGAAAATAGATACATGTACCAGTTGCTGAACAGCCCCATAGATGTGGATCAGCTCGATTATCTGCTGAGAGATGGCTACTATACGGGTGTGGCATACGGCAGAGTGGATGTTGAGAGATTTTTTGATACCTTAACAATCTATGATAACGAACTCGCCATCAGGAGGAAGGGAATCAGTGTTGTCGAGAATATTCTCATATCGAGAGAACTCATGTATTCCTCCGTCTATTTTCACAAAACGGTCAGAATCGCCGAACTCATGCTCTTAAAAGCCATGGAATATCTGGAGGATGTCTTCGAATTTTACAAGCTGAACGATCTCGAGATGATGAGCGAACTGAAGAAGAGAGGGGGCTTACAGGAGGAGATCGTTACAAGACTGAAGTACAGAAGGCTCTTCAAACAGGTATATCAGGTTCAGGCTATCGATGCGGAAAAGGTTGAGATGTTCAGATATCTCGAGGACCCGGACATGAGGAGAGAGAAGGAGAAAGAGATAGAGGACTTTCTTGGTGTAAAAGAAGGACACGTTATCATTGACGTCCCAAGGAGAGAACTGGTTCTATCCGAGCCGAGGATAAACAAGGTGAGGATACCGGTAATATGCGATGACGGAATCAGGGGTTTGGATAAGTTAACACCGATCGCGAGGGCGATAAAGGAGAAAATCATACCGGACTGGTATCTGATGGTTGTTTCCGATGAAAGATATCGAGATAGAGCAAAGGATGTGGAGAGAATACTACTGAGATAAATTTATCAACCCGCAGGTATTGACCGAATTCAATGGTAGTGAAGGAGTTTGGTGGGAAGGATATCGTTATAAGGATTGATCACGATAAGTGTACTGGCTGTGGAGAGTGCGTTAAGAACTGTCCCGCGGATGTTTATGAGCTGGTCGATGAGAAGAGCGTCGCCAAGAGAGTTGAGGACTGTGTGGAGTGCTGTATATGTGTTAGTGTCTGTCCCGTTAATGCGATAGAACACAGCTCCTGTTAGGGTACTATGAGCATCCACATGGAAATGAGCATAGCAAGTACCGCATACAAAATTGCGGCTGCAATATCACTCACTATATTCCCATCCCTTCCCATGGTAGATTGGGCATTTTCCACTTTGCTATTTAAATGTTTCTAATAACTTCTCGTCAATTGCTGAAATTTTAACTCCATTTCTCGTTATTATTCGGAGGATTAACTTTATAAATCTCCTTATAATTAGTTCTGATAGCAATAGCGGGGTGGGGTAGCCAGGATATCCCGGCGGGCCCATAACCCGCAGATCGGTGGTTCAAATCCACCCCCCGCTATCTTATAAAGAGCGACCAAAGGGCGGGTAACAAAGGGGCTATGTGGTGGACTGCAGATCCACTTACGTGGGTTCGAATCCCACCCCGCCCTTTCCGTGGAGGATAGAGGGCTGATATTGCTCAGTATCCTGCTCTTTCTACTGGTCGATATTCTCCTCCCCACCGGATGGGGGAGGTTTACCTATAGCTCATCGGATGTGGAGTTGGAGATAGAAAAGCTCCCTCTCTACATTCCCAAAGTGGAGAAAAATAGAAATTACGGCATGGAGTTTTTCATCAGAATCAGGTTATCCGGCATAGGGGAAAATGATACCTGGAAGATGAAGGCGTGGGTCTCAGAAAACATCTCTAATAGAAGGGCGGCGACGCAGACGTGGAATGGAACAGATTGGGTGTATTCTTACAGGTATTCAATTCATGGCAAGGGAAACTGGGAGGGATGGGTTTCGCTGAGATTCTGCAGAAGATACAAGGAATACGAACTCCTTCAGAATAACAGCAAATGTTTCATCCTGGTAAAATGCGCGATGGGAAAGAGAGGTCTCTTGATTTACAGGGAAGTGTTGCTTCTGGATATGGATAACTCAACATCTCACGGTGTACATGGAGGTATGGTTACGGGCAGAATAAGGGAGGCGGGCAGATATCTTATGCTGATGGACAGAGAGGGAAAACTTGTATCGGTATGCAGGTCCATCGGCATCGATGATGATTTCTCAGGTGTTACGGCGTTCTACAAAGCGTATGCGCCCGCCGGTATGGAATTGAGCATCATGGATGAGAATGGAAAGATTCTGAAGAAGAACATCACCGCAAAAAGGGGAAAATTCGATTTCAGGGCATGGATAAGAGAAGGGAGGTTATGGATAAAGAACACCGGGGATTTTGGCGAGACGGTGATGATACATTCCGGAATAAATAGGGCATTCTTTCTCCTTCCCGGAGAGATGGTAAATATCCGAATATCTAACAATTTCAGCGAAAGGATACGCATTTCCGTTGGAGAGGAGCCGGAACTGGAGAGATGGCTCGAGATACCGGAGGAGAAAAATCTGTCTATAAGGTGGGTGGGATTTGATGGAGTTGACGGCACCGAAATCGAAAGAGGAAAGGTATACAGGTTGAGAGCAAAGGTGAGGATTTACAGAGAAATCGAGAACGTGATCGTACATTTTTACCTGAACGGAAGAGAAATTGGCGGGAAAGTTTACGATAGAATAAGGGGATACATGATATGTCCGTCGGTGAAGATCGACACATCGAAACTTAAAGAGATCAACATTGCCGAAGTCAAGATCGTTCACGAGAACGAAGTTATGGAGAAAACCGTAGAATTCAGAGTAAAGGAGAGTGAGAGAATAAATCTCCTCATCGTCAAGATATTCTCTTACGATTTCGAGTGGTTTGATGGCAAGTTCATAGAGATTTTCAATCCAAACAACTTTTCCGTCGATATCTCGGGATGGTATATAACCGATAAACCATCAAAACGCGTTGATCGGCAACCAAAAATCATATTTCCGGAGGGGAGTGTGATAGAGAAAAGATCTTCCATTGTTATAACTACCAATTCCTCATCCTATGAAAACCTCTTTGGCAGGCGACCCGATTTTGAGTATGGATGCGAATCGCCTATCAGAAACATGGTGGAGGATGGAAGAGTTATATTAAACAGGTATAGCGATGGTATCATTCTGAAAGACAGGTTTAACAGAACCGTTGATGCGGTGGTGTATGGTGAGAACAGGGATATAGAGGGATGGCACGGCAAAGCGATAAGCTCTCCGCGAAAAGGAGAATATCTTGAGAGAAAGAGAATGGATAATCGGTATATCGATACGAACTCGTCATCCGACTGGCTCGTGAGATCTCTCGGATGCACGGATGTGGGGTGGCTCAATTTTTCGGGAGTCATGGAAGTGACTGCCCTCCTCCTGCCGGATTGCAAGCTCGATGAAGTGATCGAAGAGTTCGAGAGGGCAAAGGAATACATTATGATAAACACCAGATATCTCCCGGAGGATGTATTCGAGAGATATCTGAAATCGAGGGCGGAAGCCGGCACTAAAATCATTATCCTTCTGGAAGGTGAAACATCCTGTGCATACAGAGGAGGATGTACCATTCCAGTGAATGGTACAGAAATCAGGATACTCATGATGAACTCAGATGGTGGATATAGAAGATACTCATGTAACTGTGGAAACTATGTAATCATAGATAATCACACCCTGATTGTGGGAAGCTCGAACGTCTGGGGCGATGCACCGGAATATGGAATTAAAAGAGGGAGGGCGTGGATGGTGATTGTAAAGAATTCCGAACTTGCAAGATTCTTTTACGATGTTTTCGGGAAAGATGCCAGTATGCCAGATGTTTCAGAAGTTACCCTCTCAAACGTCTTCCGGAGAAATAGCGGAGATCAACCATCATACTATCCTTCATCTTCACCCCTTCACATCATCTCAAACATCACTGTAACCCCCTTACTGTTTCCCGACAACGGCGAGGAGATACTCGTATCTCTTATAAAGTCCGCCAGAAATAGCATCTATGTCGAGGATGAGAGCATCGATGTATATGGTGCGAGAAGAATATTCGGAGAGCTTCTGAACGCATCCAAGAGAGGAGTTGATGTCAAAATCATCACAAACTCTGAACGCATGAGCGGAGATAAGAAGAGACAGGCGATGGTACTGAGGGCTTACGGAATAGATGTGAAATTCATTGAGCGGGGAACCCCGGGGTATGATAACATCTGTACCACCGGAATGATAATAGATAACTCCACGACCGTTATATTGGCGGTAAACATCGATTCATCGATGCACACCAGCAGGGGAGTGGGTCTCGTTATACGGAGCAGAGAGATTTCCGGATATTTTGCCAGAGCATTCTTCCATGACTGGAATATCGAGAGACACGAAGGAAAAAGGGAAGATTATAAAAGCAAAATCTGCCTACTCCTCACTCTGACCGCAACCTCTATGATAGTGTTTCGAAGATGGAGGCAATTGAGATGGATATAATCGATCATCTGCCATCAATTGTGTCTGTTCTAATTATCGTCATCGCGCTACTTGTAGCGTATTTCAGAAGATACTCCTTCACCCTGGCGATCCTGATATCCAATTTCATCGTCTTCTTCATCTATACCCTCTTCCCAGCGGTCATGAATGCCGACCTCGCGTTCAGTCCAGTATATCTTCATCATTCCCAGTACCGGATTTACACGGTTGTAACGACGATGTTTCTCCACGCAAACCTCTCCCATATACTTGGAAACATGATAACACTGTTCTTCCTCGGGATACCTTTTGAGAGAAGAATAGGATGGAAAAAGTTCCTCCTCATCTACTTCATATCAGGAATCGGAGGCAGCATAGTTTTCTCCATAGTGAATCCTGGTCCATTCATTCTGGTGGGCGCATCCGGTGCTATATTCGGCATACTCGGAGCATTCGCATCTGCTTATCCTTTCGATGAAATCGTTATGCCCCTACCGGTTTTTTTCATTGCTTTCTTAACGAGGATAAAGGTTCTCTATGCAGCAATCTTTTTCGGTCTCTTCGAATTCCTGTTCGTGCTACTGTCTTATGGATACGATAATATCGCACATCTTGCACATGTTGGTGGACTGGTCACAGGAGTTGTTCTCTCCTTTATTCTTCTCAGAGAAAAAAGCAGGAGAATAAGAGTGCTCGAATTTCGTGATATAACCGAACTATCAACGCCCCAAAACAGAGAGATTATAGAAAGAGTTAGATTTGAGAGCATACCTGAAATCAAAATAGAGTGGCTGAAGAAACTTGCAAAGGAGAGCAAATGCCCCTACTGCGGCGGTAAGCTCAGGGAGCGAGAAGAGGGATTGTACTGCAGGAGATGTGGAGTGATATTCAGATAGAGAAACCGACGAGAGTCCTGTAAATCGCCAGAGAGGATACGAGGTATCCCATGATTGCCCCCGTATTGAGGAAGGGCAGGCCGGCGTGCGCCCTGCCTCTGGATACATAAATCATGAGAACTATAAAACTTGCGATAATGCCGGCGATAACGGAGGAGCTAATCGCCAGGGAGCCGGTGAATTTGTATGACGAAACAACCATTATTCCGGGCATAACGACATCGCCGAGACCGACGAAGAAAGCCTCTCTTTCCTTTCTCTTTATCTGCTTTTTTATTCCTCCCGGTTGTTTTCTGAATTTGTACTTTATGGTATGGGGTATTATGAACAGAGCGGGTAGTTTGAGGTCAACGACAGCATCCGCGAGATCGATCATGTGCTTTGTTTTGTACACGGAAATCGCATCGTAAATCGCAAGAACGACCAGTAAAACTATTGTAAGGGGTATGGAGAGGGATATGCCGAACATAACCATCGCCCCAACGCAGAGGATCGTTCCCGATATGTCTATGATGTACCACTCCGGATAGACAACGAGTAGGAAGGTTATCAGGGTGGAGAGCAAGATCGAAATCACCGCGAGAAACGGCTCAAAGAGAAGGTGATGAAGAATAACTTCAAAGACGGTGAACGTTGTCGAGAGGATGGCAAAGATGAACAGTAAATAGATGATCTCCTTTCTGGAGAATTTAGCTATCAGGATTATGATGAAGGTCAGCACAAGGAGTATGGATATGAAGTAAAGCACGTTCATCGGGTCCTCCGGTTTCTCGAAAGCCCTGACCCCGTAGCTCTCGAAATCATCCACGAGGAGTATGGATGATGCGTATATGAAGAGCATCAGCAGAATCATCAGAGCCAGCGGAATCCCTCTCTTCATTGGCATGAGAAAAAAGGAGAGTGTATTTAATCGTTTATTTTCGAATCAAACATCTTCCCCGGATTTACGGGGTAGCAAACCCTTGAACACGTTACGAGGCTTTACAAAGATTTAAATCAAAGATTTATCACCGCACGATGTACGATCTCCCGAGTCATCCATAGTAACCACTGCAATGCTAAGTTATCGACATAAGAACCCGCAGTAATGGTTAAAAATTCCATGTTTGATGATCAACCGGTGAAGCAGCATGGCATCGGGAATATGTCTGGTATATTCAACGTTTGGAAATCCGGATGATGCAAAGAGAGTGGGAAAAACTCTCGTTGAAGAGAGACTCGCCGCGTGTGCGAATATAATTCCAAAGATACACTCCTTCTACTGGTGGAGGGAGAGGATAGAAGAGGATGAGGAGAGCATCCTCATAGCAAAGACAACCAGCGAAAACGCCGATAAAGTTGTGGAGAGGATAAGAGAACTCCATCCCTATGAGTTGCCCGCCATCCTTGTTATACCTCCGACGGAGGTGTTGAAGGATTTTGCAGATTATGTTAAAAGTGAGACATCATGAAATTCATCTGTCTGATATCAACAGGTATAGATTCGCCGGTGGCAGCCTATCTCATGTCCAGATATGGGGATACAGTCCTGGTTCATTCCAGCAATTACCCCTTTGTGAGCAGAGACACCTCTCAAATCGCGGAGATGATAGCAAGAAAACTCGGAGAGGTTACCGGAAAGGCGATGAGGTTGTACATTCTACCTCACGGCATCGCTCTCTCAGAAATCAAGAAGAGATGCGAAGAGAAACTTACATGTGTGCTGTGTAAGAGGTTGATGCTGAGATATGGTAGATGTATAGCGGAGATGGAGAAAGGAGATGCTATTGTCACGGGTGAATCTCTCGGTCAGGTGGCTTCACAAACTCTAAACAACATATTTGTGGAGCAGTACAATCTTGGTTTTCCGGTCATAAGACCCCTCATAGGAATGGACAAGGAAGAGATCATCGGGATAGCCAGGGAAATAGGCACATACAATCTATCGATGGAAGGGAATATCACATGCGAGGCTATACCGAGAAAACCGGCCACGAGAGCAAACCTCTCAAAGGTTCTGGAAGAGGAGAAAAAATTGTCTGTCGAGTCTCTCATCGAGAGAATCCTCGATGAGGCGAAAGTGCTGGACTTATAGACCCATGATATAGAAAACCGACCCCACCGCGAGACCTATGAGCAGATTTATGATTTTCATGAGGACCGAGTCCTTTATGGTGTATGAAAAGAGGGGGAGCATCCCGTGCCCGTCCTGAACGATGGAACTTGTGAGCAGTACGGAGAAAGGTATCAAGCCTTTGAAGTACATTGTTACGAAAACCAGATGGGGACCCGATTCCGGAATCAGTCCAACGATACCGCTGAGCACCAGTATGAGGTTCATGTTGGAACGAATGAAGGTCTCAAGATTGAACATGGATATGACGATATCAACAAAGAGTAACGCGCCAAGCGTCCACAGGAAAACCTTCCATATGTGCCTCTTTATGATATGCTTTATGATGTGCTCCCTCAGGTAATGCTCGGATGAAAACAGGGAAACAAAAATCATAAATCCGGATATTGAGAGAAAAACGAACCTTTCTGCATTGATCTCCCTTGGACCGAAGATACCGAGTATATTGAGTATGGGCAGGAGAACAAAGACCAGAATCATGGAGATTCTTGCCAGAGAGGGCGCCGGCCTCGGTGAGAATATCTTTTCCGTCTTCTCCGCATGGTATATCTGCAACTTACATTCCTCGCACACCCTTATGTTCATCTTTTTGATGGCTTTATCTACGATCACACCCGACACGATCCCGATCACGAACATTAAGGAGAACAGCATGACGGCATCTTTTGGAAAAAGAGCGAGCATGACGAAGGCTTCATCCCCGGATGTTGCAATCATGCAGGCGGTCAATGCGCCGAACGTTATTATGCCGTGAACATACATGGAAACGCTCATAAAAGCTCCGAGACAGCCCGGTGTTACTCCAAGGAATGAGGAGATAATGTACTGTTTCCTTCTGCTCCTTACCAGAGTATCCTTTATCTTACCTTGGGTAAGGATGTTGATGTAATCAACGATTATCATCATCGAGAAAACGAAGAACGTTATAATGATGGAGTGATTCAGTGATTCCACAACTCTCGCCAATATATCCATCGCGTGATGCGAGAATAACGATGTCTCGTATAAAGCTTTTTGTCTTCGAGATGCCAGGTAATGGAAGATACAGCATGGTTTAAAATAGGAAAAAGGAAAATCAGTCGATGTACATATATGGCACGGCGATTTTATCATCTCTCGCTCCAAAGTTTATACCAAACTACCAATCCCAACCAAAATTTTTTATCGGT
>CAYSPA010000022.1:0-17046 GCA_964432835.1 uncultured Thermoplasmatales archaeon
GCGGCGCCAGGTGCAGGCCGTAAGCCCCCTTCTGTTAAAGGGGAGACACCTACGGTTTCTCCCCTCCGGCGGCATTCTACTGTGCGCCCTACCCGCGGGCGGTCCGGGCAACCGATCCCGCTGCTTGGGCTTGCTCCGGGGGCGGATGCCGTTTCAACAAATCCAGCGGGGACCTCAGGAACAGATCCATCATCGCATTACCCGCTGGCTGTGCCGTTTCTGCTCATCCGCAGGGACTCTCGCCCCTACCGCTTGCGCGGTTCCCCGGCCCGGAGTGAGGGGGGACTTTCCTCAGCGGAGGAGCGAAACTCCTCCACCGTCGGCCGCCCACCTGCTCCTGGCGCCGCCAAATCAATCTTTACCACTTGCGGGATTTAAATCTTTCTGATAGAGCATCTCACTGTATCGATTACTGAATTCCATGGGGAGTTTACATTTTCTTTTTCTGTTCATTCTAAATCTTTTCCGCTACTACAGAAGTAACCTCTCATCAGAATATTGTAAAATTCTTCGTTTAATACAATATCCTTAACAAAAATTTTAAATTTTCAAATTTTAATTTCTTTTATGGGAAAAATAAACAAAGGTTATAAAATGAGAAAGAGAAGGATATTGATGATGGTTTTTCTGTGCATGGGATTGCTTTATTTACAGATAACCAACTCTTTTGCTTATCTGGATGAAAGTAAAGTACCAACTCCTACAACTCTGTATGTTGGTGGTGAAGGACCGGGCAATTTCAGCTGTATAAATGATGCGCTAAGATACGCGAGAGATGGGGACACCATCTTTGTGTACAGCGGCTCTTACATAGAGTATATCTATGTATCAAAATCTGTAAAATTAATCGGTGAGGATAAGAATTCTACAGTAGTAGGCAATCCTTGGACCGACGCGCCAGCTGTTACCATCAAGGCGCCTGGTGTGTTTTTATCCAATTTCAGTTTAAGAGCGAAGAATACAGCAGTTATAAAGATCTACTCAGATTACAATATAATCAAAAACAACATTATAGAGGGCGCGGGTAGCGGGGGAGAGGTTGGAATCAAGTTAATAAAAGCCTACAAAAATCTTATCACAGATAATGTAATCAAAGATATCGATAGAAATTTTGAGTACTGGGAGGGTGGAAATGGTATCGAAGTTATTGATTCATCGTACAATATTATCTGTAACAACACCATAATCTACAGCGAATGGTCTGGTGTACTGTGTACCGGTAAATCGAATTTTAATATCATAGAACGCAACATTTTCAAGAATAATTACCGAGGTATCCTGCTGGAACCAGAATATGACAACTATCAAGATCTTTTAATGGAACTAAAATCCAACGAAATCAAAAATAATATCTTTCAAGAAAATACATATGGGATTCATATAAAGGAAGCTGGTTCTACAAGGATTGTATCGAATGTCTTCGAGAGAAATCAGTATGGGGTATATATTAAACGCACCCTTCGACTAACAGGCATCAACATAATTGCATTCAACAATTTCATCAGCAATGATAACCAGTCCACCTTCCACTATAATACTATCTGCCACGCAGATTTTTGGATCCACAATTACTGGGATGACTGGTTAATACCTGTCATGAGACCCGTTATAGGTCGGTGGAAGGTGTTCACTATACCGTATCCTGATGGGTATGGAGAACCGGTCTATTCACCCATCATAAAATTTGATCCGTTGCCAGCCATCAGACCATTTTACATTCCTCTATTAGACAAGGAGGGATGTACATGAAGAGCATTAATCGATACAGGAAACCGAGGTTAACCATTCTAAGCATCGTCATTTTACTAATGCTATCTGGTACAATTTTCCCATTTCTCTACAACTCTTCATGCACGAATATGCCGGATAAAAACCAGAATAGGATTCTCTTTGTTGACGATGATGGAGATGCGGATTACACATCTATCCAAGACGCCATCGACAATGCAAGCGAGGGGGACACGATATTTGTCCACCGAGGAATCTATTACGAAAATCTGACAATAGATAAAACTCTGTATCTAATTGGTGAGGATAGAGACGAGACAATCATCGATAGCTGTTACAGTAGAGATACAATTACCGTAACTGCCCCTGATGTGGTTATTTCAAACTTCACTATCCAGAATGCTGGTAGATGTGCCGTTTTACTCAAAAGGGAAGCAAGGGGGACAAAAATATTTAACAACATTATACGGGGAGGGGAGCCTTCTAGTATCTACTCACGGGCATCCGATGTCGAGATAACAAATAACTTTATCCTGAATAGTTACCATGGGATACACATGATAGGTGTGACCAACGTAACAATTCGCTGGAACCTCTTCCATAATGACGGAACCCCTTCTTTACTCCCATCAGCCATCTGGTTAGAGAAAGCCAAAAATTCTACTATTACAGAGAATTTAGCCAGAAATATGGAGATAGCTGTGGATTTTGAAAGTAGAAACGTCACCGTGAATAGAAATAAGGTTATAGGTGGATCCATTGAGCTACTTTACTGTGTGGAGGACTGTATTGTTTCCGGCAACACCTTGTTATTTGGCCAAGAGAATGTGTGGCAAGGGCTTATATACATTGGTCAATATAGCAATCATAACGAGATTGTGGATAACTTTGTATATGGGGGACACATAGGCATTGACCTCTGGGAAAAGTGTAAGGAAAATATAATAAAATTGAACACCGTCATGAATTGCAAAAGAGGAATCCATCTCTCTTGTCACTGCAAGTATAACAGTATAGTTTATAATAACTTGATAGGAAATGTTGTGAACGCATATGACGATGATATAAATACCTGGTTCAAAAACTATTACAGCGATTATGATGGATATGATGCAAATGGAGATGGTATAGGTGACATACCTTACCAGATAAAAGGAGGCGATAACCAAGATAATTATCCATACATGGAACCAAATGGATGGTTAACGTGGGTTGTTGCCAGAACAAACGGAGTATATTCCGGAACGGTAAATGAGCCCATTCAATTCTCTGCCACGGCGGCCGGCGGAACGGAGCCATACAACTTTACATGGACATTTTACGATGGAACCGTACTGAGTGGACAAAATGTTACTTACTCTTTCCCCAAACCGGGAGTGTATGAGGTCAGTTTGACGGTTTCTGATAAATATGGATGCACGGATACGGATTCCACTGTTGTGATAATTATTGAAAAATTTGAAACAACACCCCCACAAGTCAACATAACCAAACCCGTAAATGCCATATACTGGAACAACGAGGAAATATTACCCTTCTTCAAACCCATCATATTTGGACCGATAGACATCACGGTAGAGGCGTGGGATGAATCGGGCGTAGATCGCGCCCTAATTTACATAGATGATGATTTTAAATACAAATTCAAATTCACCGGCTCAGCGAATTTCAGCTGGAGATGGGATATCGAAGAATTTGGTAAACACACCATCAAAGTCATCGTATACGACAATATAGGGAACAAAGCCAGTAAGGAATTAGAAGTGTGGAAGTTTTTCTGACCACCGATAACACTTGTACAACAATCCGTTTATAAAGCGATTTACAAAGTTTTAACTGGAGGTGGTGGCGAAGATGTTTATAGTGGGATTGGTCTCAACCGTTGAGCAGGCGAAGGAGATCGAGGAGGTTGCGAAGAATTTCGTCGTGGAGAGAAGGATAAAGAAACTCCTTAACTAATCTCGTGACACTATTTTTTGATGGATCTCACGAATTCCTCGAAATCCCTTTTGAGTTTGTCCGCTATGAAGTTTCCTGTGAAACTATCTGCTTTTGCTGCAAGGGATATCTTCGATGCCAGAACCCTTGATATCTTTCCCCTATCCTTTGCCTTTGCGGATCTCACTGCCGGATGCCTGAATATGATACCGTGTTTTGGTGGCGTCCCCTTTCCCTGTTTATATCTGAAAAGCGCCTTCTCCGCCCCAAGTATCTGAATACTCGATGATGGCAACTTTGCGAGTTTTTCTATCCCTCCAGTCACAGATATCAACTTCGCAGCCAGAAGTGGACCTACGAGTTCAGAGAGATTGGGAGCCAGCATCTTCATCTTTTCTCCAAGTCTTTCCTTCAGCTCATCTATTGTTGCATCAACCTTTCTCTTCAATTCGTTCAGATATCTTATGGAGTCATCCTGGACAGGCAGATTCTTCCACTCGTTTATCCTTTCTGACAGAACGTTCAATATCTTTGTCAGTTCCTCCACGCTCTTCACCATTTGAATGACCTGAAGGTCCTCTCTGCCAAGCTCTTTCTTCACTTTCTCTTCAACCGCTATGATCTGCGCCTTCCTTAGAATATCCATGTCAAAACCAAAATCCGAGGCCATAATCCTCAAACTGAGTTCATGGCGAGGGGTGTATTTGCCTATTTTACTCAACCTCTCTTCCACAACATTCACGTCTCTACCTGCTGATAACTCTTTTTCTTCATCAAGTATATCACCTTCCTCGATTACCAGTAATCTCTTCGCTATCTCCTTTTCATCCTTCGGAAACAACCTGTACTCAACAATTCCCTCGCCGTCGTGAAGAAAAACGCCGAACCATTTTGTGATCAAAAACATGGAGAGAAATCAACTATTTATATATATAGAATTTTCTACCTGTGGAGGTGTTGGTTTGGTCAACATCGGAACAAGAATATCAGAACTGGAACTCAGAAATCCAACGATTCTTGCATCGGGTATACTGGGCGAGACATCGGGTTCCATAAGAAGGGTCGCGTCACACGGCGCAGGCGCCATAGTTACAAAATCGATAGGTATGGAACCCAGAGAGGGTTATCCCAATCCAACCGCCGTAGAGATAGATTGCGGAATACTGAACTCCATGGGTCTCCCCAATCCCGGCATAGAGGAGTTTAAGAAAGAAATCGATGAAATCGATGAAATAGATATTCCCGTTATGGGAAGCATTTTTGGAAAGGATGAAGAGGAGTTTGCCTTCTTAGCGAAGAGGATGGAGGAGTATGGACTGGATGCGATAGAATTGAACCTCAGTTGCCCGCATGCGAGAGGATACGGTCTCGAAATCGGAAGTTCTCCCGACGTCGTGAGAGAAGTGGTTAGAGAGGTTAGGAAGAAAGTCTCTATACCTGTCTTCCCGAAACTGTCTGCGAATGCTGGGGATATAGTGGAGATAGGTAAAGCCGCCGAAGAGGGAGGCGCCGACGGAGTGGTTGCCATCAATTCTCTCAGGGCAATGAAGATCGATATCCACCTGAAAAAACCAATTCTCTATAACAGGGTGGGTGGATACTCGGGAAAGGGAATAAAGCCCGTCGCTGTGAGATGCGTTTATGAACTTTCGAGAGAACTCGATATTCCCGTTATAGGTGTTGGCGGTGTGGAAACGTGGGAGGATGCGGTAGAGTACATTCTCGCGGGAGCGTGTGCGGTGCAGATCGGCTCTGCTGTATATTACAGAGGTCTCAGCGTATTTGCGGAAATATGCGAGGGAATAAAGAGATGGATGAAGGAAAATGGCTTTGAATCCATCGAGGATTTCAGGGGGGTTGCACTGAAATGAACTATCCGGAGATCGTGAGAATAAGAGAGGTTGTCGAGGAGAATCCATACGTTAAGAGCATATTCATACCTTTCAGCAAAACCATCGAACCCGGTCAGTTCATCATGGTATTAATACCCGGAGTGGATGAAATCCCAATGAGTGTATCGAGAATAAAGGATGGAGAAATATCATTCACATTCAAAAGAGTCGGAGATGCAACCAAAAGGTTATTTGAAATGGAGAGAGGGGATGTAATTGGAGTGAGGGGACCACTGGGAAACGGCTTTGAATTAAGAGGAGAGAGGATACTGTTTGTGGGCGGCGGCACGGGGATTGCTCCGCTCCTTCCGGCGGCGGAAAAATCAAAACATCTCGGCAAAGAGAACATCATGGTTATTGGTGCGAAAACAAAGGATGAACTTTTCTTTGTCGGAGAAATGAAAAAACTGGGCGAGCTCATCATTTCCACGGATGATGGAAGCGAGGGTGAGAAAGGTCTCGCCGCTGACGTGGCTGAGAGGATCATCGATGAAGAGAAGCCGGATATGGTTGTAACATGTGGTCCGGAGCCGATGATGAAGAGATTACTCGATATCTGTGTAGAAAGGAGAATCGATTTTCAGGCATCGGTTGAAAGATATATAAAATGCGCACTCGGTCTGTGCGGGCAGTGTTGCATAGGAGAGGGACTGAGGGTTTGCAAAGAAGGACCAGTATTTGATAAAGATATCCTTATAAAATGCAGAGACTTTGGTGTTTTCACAAGAGATGCATCCGGAAGGAGGGAGTACTTTGGATGAGGGATTGAGAAATGTGGTTGCTGTGATTTTCATCGCGATGATGCTCTTATTTGCGGGCTGTTTAAATGAAAATCCGAACGGATGGGCTTTCGAGCTCACCCAGATAGACAAAATGAAATCCCTCGGTTTTGATGGAGAAGGCGTTAGAATAGGGATCGTGGATACGGGGGTGGATATAGACCATGTAAATATGGACAGAGACAAACTCGTTGCATGGCTTGATTTGATAAATGACAACAACGAACCATACGATGATAATGGTCATGGAACTTTCATAACCGCCCTCTTACTTTCAAAGGGCGGAGATCTTTTTGGTAGCGGTATAGAGGGAATCTGCCCCGACTCTCAGATCGTGGTAGTCAAAGCCGTATCTGATACGGGATACACCAACGATACTCTCATATCCGAAGCCATCGACTTTTGCATTCAGAAAGATGTGGATATCATTCTGCTATCTCTTTACAAAAACCCCGAGACGATAAATATCGGCAATAAAACCATGGAAAAATGCGAGGAAGCAATTGACAGGGGTATTTTTCTGGTTGCTCCGGCTGGGGATGATGGAGTGAAGGATGATGGGGATGTATTTGAACTTGCAGGTATAGACGAAACCATAGGCGTTGGCTCAATAAGTAAAAACCTTTACATCTCCACTTTCAGTTCAAAGGGAAACCAGGCTCTTGTTCCTGGAAAACACGAGGCAAGAGAGGATCCCAACAAGAAACCAGAACTCGTTGCACCTGGTGAAGACATCGAATCCATTACCGGTTGGGCATCTGTCATTAAAAGCGGCACATCGATTTCGGCTGCGTTTATTGCTGGCTCGCTGGCACTCCTCCTTGAGGCGTATCCCGATCTCAAAAAATCCGGAAAGGAGGGAATAGAGAAGGTTAAAGAGGTGCTTGCAAAGACCGCGAAAAAGGTGGGCGGTGAAGAGATTTACTGGGGAAATGGTTTAAAGCACAATGATAGATACGGATATGGTTTGATTCAGGTCTACGATGCATACGTAAAGCTGGGTGAGAGCACATGATCGTCTATCAGGATGAGATACCCGTAAGAACAAAGGGTGAGAGCGATATCATCGATATAACGGATGATGTTCAGAAAATCGTCGGCAAATCTGGAGTAAAAGAGGGAATAGCGTGCATATTTGTACCCGGCTCAACCGGCGCAATAACCACGATAGAATACGAGCCGGGACTGAAAAAGGATCTTCCGATAGCTCTGGAGAGGATAGCACCAAAAAATGAATACTATCACTATCATAAGACCTGGCACGATTACAATGGCCACAGCCACGTGAGAGCAAGCATAATTGGACCGAGTCTCACCGTGCCCATCTCCAATGGCAGGGTGATTCATGGAACGTGGCAGCAGATAGTTTTTATAGAGATGGATGTTAGAAGTAGAGAGAGGAGATTGGTGGTAAAGGTTCTGGGTGAGTGAAATGGATGTGTTTGAAGCCATAAAACTCAGGAGAAGCGTGAGAGCTTATAGAGATAAACCGGTTGAAAAAGAAAAAATTCAGAAACTCCTCGAAGCAGCGCGCCTGGCGCCATCCGCCAAGAACAGACAGGAATGGAGATTCATAGTCGTTACCGACAAAAGAACGAGAGAACTCCTCGTGGATGCATGCAAGGGGCAAAAGTTTGTTGGTGAGGCACCCCTGATCATCGTCGGACTCGCCGATCCATCGGTGAGCAGATGGTATAAAGTGGATCTGGGTATCTCCATGGAGCACATTGTACTCGAGGCTACAGAACTCGGTCTCGGCACATGCTGGATCGGTGCGTTTTATGAGGATAAGGTGAAAGAGATCCTGAACATTCCAGAAAACAAGGAGGTTGTGGCTCTGCTCACGGTGGGATATCCCAGAGAGGAAGGCTCCAGATTAACCGGGAGGAAAAAACTGGAAGAGATCGTGTGCTACGAGAAATACTGCTTCGAGGATTGAGTTTCGATGAAGATTAGCTGGCTCTCCGAATAAAGATTAAAGAATGGAGAGGAGGGTTAGAAGAGTTTCAGGACCGTGATCTCTTCAGATGCCGTGTTTCCCGCGCCATCCGTGGCTATCACTTTCAGTTTGAATATCCCGAACTGGATCTTGTCCCATGTCCACGTGAATGGAGCGGTATCATCCACATGAACCGTTTCATTATTCAGCAGAAATTCGACCTGTTTCACTTTGCCATCGTCGGTTGCATTGACGGTCACATTTACCTTACCAATGACTATCGTTATCGGGAAAGGAATCAGAGCGTTGCCACCGATATAAATTGCGTTCTTTGGTTTTTCTATGGAAACCGATGGCGGAGTTGTATCGGGTATACCTTTTATCTCGACATCATCGATTACCCATATAGCACGACTTCCTTCTTCTCCCGTGAAGTTGTAGTTCCACGCTATCTTGACAGAGGGTTCACCCGCATACTTGGAGAGGTCTATCACGATGGGATGCTCGTAGTGGTTCCATTCCTCCCATCCTTCGTCCTCTCCGCCGAGTTGCCATTCCTCATCGTGAACCAGGTCGGCGATCGTTTCCCATGTCTCTCCTCCATCGGTTGACACCTTCACATAATCATGATTTTTGCAGGTTGAATTCCAGTAATATACGCTCCAGAATGTCAGATTTACGGAGATGTACATCGAAAAGTCCATTTCGGGCGTGATCAGCCACTCGTCCTGTCTTATGCCGACATCCGATGCCTCTCCATATCCATCGCTCCACCAGACGCATGCGGAGCTTGAACCCGAGTGCGAGAGGTGGAAGAAACACTCATCATCCCTCAGGTCGTTCCAATAGTGGGTCGCCCACTCCACATTCCTCTGGTGGCTTTTACAGATACCATCGACATCCCAGCCCGGCGGCGCCACGTAATCGTTATCTTCATCCAGCACCCATTCTTCCTCGAAACTCGTGGACAGTATGACTTCGGCCTCCGGCGTATCCTTGTGAGAAACCGCGATATTTTCTGGCTCTGATATCGCAACACTTGGTACGGTCAGTCCTGCAATGATAATTCCTATCACGCTCAGCAAAGCGGTTTTCTCCATAATACCTTTACCTACCATCTTTTCTCCCCCTTCCGTTTAAATTAAATATGTATAATATAAATTTAAATATTTCGCCTGAGAAATAACAGAAAGCCGAATGAATTTTATCGTGGGGTGTAAAAAAGTTAGTTAAGGGTGTGGTGAAAAATCGATGTAGCTCTTTGAATAATCGATTTCTATTTTCTTCAAAGAGAATCCCCTTATTCTGATTTGAAAGCCTTTAAGTCTGCTGTTCTTCTCGATTTCACCGTATACCTCGATATCTCCCCGGTCGGTGAGGAAATATTTCTTTTCGCCGATTTTTACAGCATCGCCATCCTCCGTCAGGCCATAAAGCTCCACTCTGAAAATCTTGGAGATAATGCCCTTTCTGATATCCATGTTAAGCTTGATTCCGCAGGGAGGAAAATCCATACTTTCCGGTAACATGTATGTCAGGGTTGTTCCAGAAAGCGGACGGAGAGAGACCCTCTCCACATCATTTTCTCTCTTAATTGATAATCCACCTTTTGAAAGGTAGAATCTGTCCGGCAAGACCCTTATCAGGATCTCTTTCGCTCCGGCAATCCCTCTTTCATCCACAACGGTGAGCATTACATATATGACGGGAAGCTCATCAACCGAGTTACTATCTATCTTTTCATCGATTTTGAGATCGAGCGTTTTGCCGTGAAAGAAGCCATCATCATTAACCTGCCACGCGAACTTTATGATATTTCCGTTTCTTGAGTAACTTCTGGATGCATCGAGATGAAGTGTGCAGTGGTTGTACACGTTGATAATATCGGTATCGATACCATCTATAACGGGTACCGGCGCATCGCGATGCATCGCAACGTTTTCCTTTAGCCCATTCAGAGCAATTGACTTGGTGACCGAAATATCGAGGAGGGAATAAAAAACCAGAATATCTGTTGAAAGTATGAGAAGGATCGACATACCGAGAATGATATATATTCTCCGCTCCATCTTCCAGATTTCCATACGATATAAAAAATAAAAAGAGAAGGAGGTTTTTTATTTTTATCTCTTCTTTCTCAGGAAAGGAAGACCCGTTCTCTTGTTTACTCCAACCTCGTAGCCATCTGGCAAGTCGCAGGGCTTTCCACTCTTAGGAGTCCTTCTACTGAAGAAGTAAATAGTCTGCCACTTTCCTCCTTTGAGCTTTACATCCCTTTTGTATAGGGTCCACTCACCATGCTTATACACCATTCTCTTCACCCCAGTATATGGAATAGATATGGTATAATTAAACCTTTCTCTTTGGAATGGATCGAGACCTGATATCTCCGTCAAAAATCCTCCGAGGAGCAAAAACATTCTAAATTAATAACGCATACACTTTACGAATGGTCGACATCCCAAAAATAGGAATAACGGGTCTACCGGGTGTTGGTAAAACAGAAACCCTCATCAAAGTTGTTAAGGACCTCGAAGAGAGCGGATATAAAGTTGGTGGAATGGTCACCCAAACCATCGTGGAGAAAGGGGAAAGGGTGGGTTTTTACATAATGGACTGGAAAACAAAGAAAAAAAGGGTTTTCGCCCATGTTAATATCGATAGTCCGGACAGGGTTGGGAAATACGGCGTTGACCTGAAAGCTCTCGAGGAAATAGGTATTCCGGCGATAGAGAGAGCTATCATGGATGAGGATACCGATGTTATCATAATAGATGAGGTTGGAAAGATGGAGATGCTTTCCGAGAAATTCTGCAAGGTTGTTATGGATGCCTTGGACAGCGACAAGCCGATCCTCCTCACCCTTCACAAAAAATCAAGGAGTCCTCTCCTCCAAGATATAAGAAGAAGGGATGACATAAGGATTCTTGAAGTGACTCCGGTAAACAGAAATCTGCTTCCGTATAAGATAGAAAAGATAATGAAAGACCAGTTGCAGAGCGTTTTCTGAGATGACAGAAATAAAACTCGTTAGAGAGGGAAAGACGGAGTTCTTCGTCCCTTCCAGTTTGGAATTGAAAAAGGAAGGGCCGGGCAAAAAGGGTAAATTCGGCTTTTATAACCCTGCAATGGCTGAAAGCAGGGATATAAGCGTGGCCGTCGTTCGGGCCATGTTGAACGAAAGCGCCAGGGAACTGAGAGTACTGGATGGACTTTCATCGGTGGGAGCCAGAGGGTTGAGGATAGCAAACGAATCTGATGGAGAATTCAAAGTTATACTGAATGACTGGAATGAGAGAGCAATGGAAATCGCAAGGAAGAGCATAGAACATAACGACTTGAGAAACGTGGAAACAAGGTGCGAGAACCTGAATATCCTGCTCTGCAAAGAAAAATTCAATTACATAGACATTGACCCGTTTGGTTCCCCCGTACCTTACGTCAGCATGGCGGTAAGAAGTATTTTGCCGGGAGGGATACTGGCATTCACCGCGACGGATACGGCAACGCTCTGCGGAGTTTACAGAAAAACCTGCTTAAGGAGATACAGTGCAGAACCCCTCAGAACGTGGGCGATGCACGAGATAGGTCTCAGGATACTGATGGGTTACATCATAAAGGAAGGAGCAAGATTCGAAAGGGCGCTGTATCCCATTTTATCATATTCGAGAAATTACTATATGAGAGTATACTTCAGGGTAAAAAATGGCGCAAGGAGGGCGGACAGACTTCTCGAAAATATATCACTAACAAAGGCGCTGGACTTTAATTTTAAACCAAGAGAGGTGGGTCCCCTCTGGCTTGGAGAACTTCATGACAGAGATTTTCTTTTATCCGTTAAGAGAGCTGCAAAAGATGTGGAACTCAGTAACAGAAAGGAAGTCGGAAAACTGCTGGACAGATGCCTTGAAGAGACGGGAATGCCCCCATTTTTCTATGATATAGATGCACTCTCCTCTTACTTCAGGAAATCTCCACCAAAAATCTCCAGGATGATGAGATTGCTTGAAAAAGAGGGTTTCAGGGTATCGAGAACCCATTTCAGAGATACTTCATTCAAAACCGATGCCCCTCTGGATGAAGTGATTAAAGCCTTCAGAGATTTAACTATTTAAATCGAGATTCGATAAGGTTTTTTGATGACAAGGATAAAGGTTGGCGTTCTGGCATCTGGCAGAGGAACGAATCTCCAGGCTATAATAGATGCCTCCGAATCTGGAAAAATCGATGCCGATGTCGTTGTGGTTATAAGCGATAAGAGAGATGCCTACGCGCTGGAAAGGGCAAAAAAGCATGGAATACCCGCATACTTTGTGGATCCAAAGGGGAAGAGCAGGGAAGAACACGAAAAAGAGATAGATGAGATACTGAGGAAATATAACGTTGACCTCGTGGTCGGCGCGGGATACATGAGGATCCTCTCTCCATGGTTTATCAGGAGATGGTACGGTAAGATAATAAACATACATCCCGCCCTCCTGCCCTCATTTAAAGGCACGGATGGGCAGGGAGATGCTCTGAGATATGGCGTGAAGATAACGGGCTGTACAACCCATTTTATGGATGAATTGCCGGATCATGGCCCCATCATTCTTCAGGCGGCGGTCAAGGTGAAGGAGGATGATACAAGAGATTCCCTGGCTGAGAGGATACTGAAAGTTGAGCATCAGTTGCTCCCCAGAACCATTCAGTTATTCGCAGAGGGGAGATTGAAGATAGAGGGAAGGAGGGTGAAAATTTTACCGGGAGATTCATGGAAGGAAAAGTATGAAACCTATCCGGATGTCCTCTACTGTGAAGGATACTGATGAAAGACCTTGATGAATTGATAAAGGAGATATACAGCTACAAGAGGTACGGTATACGACTTGGTTTAGACAGAATAAAATATATAGTAAAGAAACTGGGAAACCCTCAAGATAATTACAAAGTCATACATGTTGGGGGAACAAATGGAAAAGGTTCTGTCTGCAGGTTTATCGAATCCGTGTTGAGAAAAGCGGGATACAAGGTGGGTCTCTACACTTCTCCCCATCTCCTGGATTTCAGGGAGAGATTTCTGGTCAATGGCGAGATGATAAGCAAGGATGAATTGTGCCATGTATTGAAGAAAGTCCTTTCCATCGCCGAGTACATGGATGATAAGCCCACATTTTTTGAGATTTCCACGGCCTGCGCCTTTGAGTATTTCAGCGAGAGGGAAGTGGATTTTGGCATAGTGGAGGTTGGTCTCGGAGGGAGACACGATGCGACAAATGTTGTGAATCCAGAAATCACGGTTATAACAAATGTTGAAAGAGACCATACCGATATTTTGGGTAATGATATCAGAAAAATTGCTCTTGAGAAAGCGGGTATAATCAAGAGGGGGGTGCCCTTAATAACGGGATGCGATGGGAGAACGCTCGATATTTTGAGGGCGGAGGCAAGGCGCAAGGGGGCGGAGATCATGGGCATGGGTAAATGGAATAGGATAGCACGCTATCCCGGATGGCAGGTATTTGAGGTGGAGGGATTGCTGAGCAATTATATCCTCAAAACGAGGATGATGGGAAGATTTCAGGGATTCAATTTATCTCTATCGGTTATGACCATCGATAAATTACAGATGATTGGCACATACATACCCGACAACAGTTTGGAGAAGGGCATAGAAGATGCCTTCTATCCCGGAAGAATGCATGTTATATCCGAGGATCCTTTCATACTTTTGGATGGAGCCCACAATCTGAGCGCCATCAGGTCCCTGAAGGAAAGCTTGATCGACGATTTCGATCATGAAAAGCTGATAGTTATTATCGGTATACTGAGAGATAAGGAATATCGAAGAATGATGGAGGAGATAAGTTCCATATCAGATATCGTCATAGTGACAAAACCCGATAACGAGAGAGCATGTGACCCGGAAGAGCTGTATAGATATATCGACGGTGAAAAAAGAATTGCAAAAAGCGTGCCAGATGCTGTAGATATGGCGGTGGATATCGCCGATAAAAAAGATATGATATGCGTTACGGGTTCTCTCTACACCGTGGGCGAGGCCATGAGGTATATTCTAAATTAAAATACCTCCATTCGGTTTACATTTCCGTGAAGGAGAGAATCGAAGAATTTCATGTGAAAAATCTCACTGAAGCCAGAAAATTGATAACCTCCATAGGGTGCGATGAAAAGAGCATAGATATAATGGCACCGAAAGCGCTCTTCAAGGTTTTACTGATAAGAGGGGTTAATCCCATGGATGCGATTATAATTAAACAGGATATGCTGTCAGTCGGTGGGGAGGTTGCCATACCCAGGGATGTTTTCTGGAGAAAAGAAAAATGCGAGATACTCGTGATGGGAACATTGAGGCATCTCTCCACACTTGTGGAAAAGTTGAAGAGGCATCACACGAGTATCAGGGAGATAGCCAAACTCATAGAGGGTAAGTTAGAGGAGTGGACGAGATCGTGATTCTTCATTCGCCATAGTATGCCCTTCCTTTCCATGTAACGCCTTTCTTTAACAGAACCTTGAAGCCGGAGTGGAGGAATATCAGAGATACAACGATTCCTCCAAGAAATGCGAGAATAGCATATCTCGGCTGACCCTTGAACAGCAGGTGAGCCAACAACTGGGTCCCAAAAGAAAAGAGCCACGTTGTTGTGGACAGGTAGAATATGTCTCTCGGAATAGATGTGCCGAATAAAAACCACAGCAAACTCGTTACCAGCGTGAGCGTTGGGAATGAGATGAACAGAAAGATGGCCAGACTCCCGAAGATGGCTGTGGCGAAGGATAGCAATCTCGATCTGATGTTCCAGATGTATGTTAACCCCAGGAAAATATTTTTGCCCCACCCCTCCCATATCTCTCTGAGATTTCTATACATTCTGACATGCATCATATCCTGACCATTCAGCAATCTCACACCATAACCCTCTCTCTTGAGTAATCTCGATATCTCCACGTCATCCGTTATCTTATCTCTAATCCTCTTGTAACCGCCCACTCTTTCGAAAGCATCCTTTTTGATTAGGATGAATGCACCCATCGCGAGAGCCAGTTTACTTCTGGCGTTATTCACCAGAAATGGTGGACAAACAAACAGAACGAGACCACCGACGATGGGTTGTACAACCTTCTCCCAGAAACTCTTGCACACAAGGTGAGGTATCAAGCTTACAAGTTCCACATTTTCCTTCTCCGCATAACTCACCGCTTTTGCAATCGTATCGGGATGTATTTCGATATCCGCATCAACCATGAGAAGCCATTTACCCCTAGCAAGTTTGCTTCCCTGCTGCATGGCGTAAGATTTTCCTATCCATCCCTTGGGCAGTTTTTCCTGCTTTACTATCCTGAATCTGTTATCATCTCCAACGAGATTTTTTATAATATCCACGGTATCATCGGTGGAGTCATCGACTATTATAACCTCAAAATTTGGATACGTCTGGTTTTTCAGGGATCTTATGCATCCCTCCACCCTTTCAGATTCGTTCCTCGTTGGGAGAATTACGCTCACCATCGGAAAATCTCTCAGGTCAATCTTGACATCCAACAGTTTCGGTGTACCCGTGTAGTTTTTTAGGGTCATGATGAGGTATGCTATCCATAAAGCCAGCACGCCGCCGAGCGCCAATTCTATCAGTAGATTCGGTATATCCACATACCCCGTATAACAGAAGGAGTTTATATATGGTTGTGTCTAAATATCATAGGGTTCGATATCATAGTCGCAGTGAGAAAAGTAATGTCTCAACCTCGTGTGAATGTAATGCTTGAGAAACATGATTTCTTTTGGGATCTTGAGTTTTCTCGGTTTGATAAACTCTTTGAAGGATTTTTTGCATGGTTCCATTTCGAGAAACTCGAAAATTCTGGTCACGGTTTCATCGGGGTGTTTACACAACTCCTCGTATTTGATCTCGATATAATCGATCCCTTTTCTAATCCTGTGAATGTTTTTTGTGAAATATCTCGTAGAACTCGCGAGAAACTCCGTGAGGATAACAAAACCCATCGCGCTCAACTTTCCAGTCAATAGCTTTCCGGCTATCGTGATAAGGGGATTCTCATGTGCTCGTTTAACGATCTCAGATAATAGTTCGGAGTACACGCTTTTCTCTTCCAGCAAGATTCTCAAAGTGTTCATCGATGAGTTTATAACCTTAAGGGGGTGTCTGTGTATAAAGATAAATTTGGAGTCTGGAAGCATTTTTTTGATGAAGATGAAATTTGAGAAGTCCCACGGATTTTTCAGCAGAATGGGCTTACTCTTGTCCGAGATGAATTGAATCTTTCTGCACATCTCCACAAAGAGTGGCAGGTTCTTTCTGTTTATCCGGGATGGAATCACTCTGTTGAGCAGAAAACCATACTCCTCCGGAAAATCTGCAGAAATCGTGAGTCTGTCTATCATCCTATCCATCTGTTTCTTCTCTCTGAGAAATTCATCGAATTCCTTTTTTGCCCGCTCCTCCCTTCCCGTCAAGTGGTTGTACAGGAGGGAATCGTAGTGCAGGACGTGATAAGCGGTAACCACATTGAATCGCCGAGTCGATGCAAGTATTTTGTAGAGAATACTCGTCCCGGAGCGGTGCAAGCCCAAAATAAACACGGGTTCAAAATCGATATCTTTTATCAGGTCCATGTATCTTTCATCGAGATTTTGTTTCATCATTTATTGATATTGAAGGCTGAATCATTTAAAAACATATTGTAGTTATGTGCTTTGTGTAATATATTCTCACCTTGGATATATCAGCACATTCCAGAGTATGGT
>CAYSPA010000023.1:0-15731 GCA_964432835.1 uncultured Thermoplasmatales archaeon
ATGTTAAGACACGATGTTCATCACACAGGTAGAAGTCCATATGGTAGGAATGGATGTACAGCTCTACTTAAATGGAAAACTCACATAGGTTGCGCACTTCCAGCATATCCAGTTATAGATAAAGATGGTGTTATCTACACTGGTTGTGGTCGTCTCTATGCAATATATCCAAATGGAACGGTAAAGTGGACTCTGGACATCGATGTGTGGGGAATTGCAATAGCAAGAGATGGAACCATTTATGCGAGCACATGGTGGGAATATTTCTACGCAATCAATCCAGATGGGACAATAAAGTGGAAGTGTAAATTAAACGGTGGTGCTTGTGGATATCCCCTCATAGGAGAGGATGGAACCATCTACATAGGAACTTCGCATTCTCTGACAGCAAATGGGAAATTCTATGCAATATATCCAAATGGAACGATTAAATGGAGTGTGGATCTGGATGGCTGTTCTTCTGCTGTTTTAAATAACAACACCATATATACCGATTGCTTCAGAGATGGCTATCTCTATGCAATATATGCAAACAATGGTACTATCAAATGGAAAAGCTGGGTGGGATCCTTTGGTACATCATATGGTTCCAGCGTTGATGAGGAAGGTATCATTTACTATGGCAGTCGAAACGGCTATCTATATGCTTTCTATCCAAATGGAACATTGAGGTGGAAATACAATATAGGCGGTTCTTATACACCTCCCACGATATCAGAGAATGGTAAACTTTACATAGCATCGGGTGAAAATGTCTACGCCTTTGATTGCAATGGAACTTTGCTGTGGAAAAGAAAAACCTATCCTTCTGACAGCCTTGTTATAGATAAAAATGGTGTAATCTATGGATTGGGCGACTATTGTGTATATGCGCTAAATCCAAATGGAACATTAAGATGGGTATGGAAGACAAATGAATATCTGATAAGAGGGCCATCAATTGGAGAGGATGGAACCATTTACTTTGTAAGCGAAGGCATTCTCTATGCAATCGAGCCGAGAGATGCTGCGGATCTGGAGATAACGGGACTTCATCTGGGGTTTGGTGTGGGAGGATTTCGTATAAAGGTGAAGAATGTCGGTTGCAGACCCGCTCATAATGTTACATGTGGAGTGGTCATGGAAACTTACAGCTATCCATGGTTAGAGGATGAGCTTACCAGATTTGAGTTCACAACAACTGTACCAGAAATCGATGTAAATGAGGAGGTTGTGGTGAAGATAAAGGGAATGTTTCTCAATCCTCTGCATTATTCTCCCGCTTTCTGGGATTGCTCTTTTGAGTTGCTTTATGTAGAGGCAGAGGATGCAAATCCAGACATGCTGTGGGAGGGTGGTGATTTCTATCCCGTAACGGTCTTTGGTCCCTTCGTCTGGGTTGGTGGTTTTATCTTGTGGCTTCTTGGTGCAAGAGGATGGATAGAGGTTTAGCTGTGGAGATTATCCTGGCTGTCATTCATATTGGATATCTTCTGGAGAGGGCTTCATACCATATTCCTTTCTTGCAATCCGTGAAAGGACTGTTGATAGCGTCATAATCGAAAACCGCTAAACTAATAAACTCATATTGTATTATCCAAGAACGGAGGAATCGGATGGGGCTGTTAGACAGATTTCGCTTTTCGTCACTGGGAAGATTCCTGGAAAAAATATTCGGGAGAAGACATGCGAGGATAGGAATCTATGGCCCTCCGAATGTTGGAAAGACAACCTTGGCCAACAGGATAGCAAGGGACTGGAGCGGAGAAATTGTCGGGAGCGTCTCCGATATTCCTCATGAAACCAGAAGAGCAAGGGCGAAATCAAACATCAGAATAGAAAATGGAAACTCATCCCTCATCATGGATATAGTTGATACCCCGGGCATAACGACAAAGGTTGATTTCAGGGATTTTCTCAATTATGGCTTGGATGAAGAAGAAGCAAGGCGCAGGGCAAAGGAAGCGACGGAGGGAGTGATAGAAGCTATCAGATGGCTCGATGATGTCGATGGAGTGTTACTTGTTATGGATTCCACTCAAGATCCATTCACTCAGGTGAATGTGACCATACTCGGCAATCTCGAAGCGAGAAATCTACCCGTAATCATTGCAGCGAACAAGATAGACCTTGAGGAGGCGAGTCCTGCGACGCTGAAATCGGCTTTCCCCCAGCATCCCGTCGTTCCAGTAAGTGCTCTCACGGGTCATAACATGGATATGCTCTACTCAAAAATGATCGAACATTTTGGTAAGAAAAGAAGGAGGAGGTCGAAGTGAAAGTAAAGGGTGTGACTGTAGACCTTATCTCCAGAAGTAAACTGGAGGAGCTGACAAGCTCCGAAAAGATCGATTTTATAATAGGAGAGGTCAAAAAGGGGAAAATACTGATTCTCGAAATGGGATTGACCGCTGATGAGCAGGCGGATCTCATAAAGAAAACGATGTCGACCATTGACCACGATACCTTCATAGGGATAGAGATGGAGGGCTATCCCGAGGAAAAGGTTGGATTCTTTCACAGATTGTTCGGAATAAGACGTTCGAGAATCACCGTGATAGGTCCGGCAAACCTTCTTAAAACTATAAGAAGAGATGACCAGGTCATAGAGACCATAATCATCCCCGGAAAAGGCGTATAGTATGCCGCACCAGTGTCTGAACTGTGGTGAGATATTCGATGATGGTTCTCCACATCTTCTGAAAGGTTGCCCCAAGTGCGGGGGCAAGAGATTCTTTTACATCAAGAAACCTTTGACAGATGAGGAAAGAGAGAGGATAAAAAAGGAAACAGATGAAAAACTGGAAGAAAGGATCGAAAAAATATTTCAGAAAAACATCCGAGAAATCGGACCGGATGACATCAAGAAATTTTTCGCGGACATATCAACCAATAAGGGAAAAAGGACATTGATAATAGATGATGAGGAAAGAGAAAGAAGGATAAAGGAGTTACTCAAAGAAGAGAGTGACAAACCGGAAACAATCGTTATAGAGGAACCCGGAAGATACAGGCTGGATATCAAGAGTCTACTTGAAGACGAGCTCATAATTATACAGAAAGATGGCTCTTATATCATACATCTTCCATCTCTGTTCTCTGCGATAGATAAAGAGGAGGATTAGATCTCTCTCAATCTTTTGCACATTTTAACAACCGCCTCGACCGCCTCTTTTGCCTTCTCTATCCTCTCCTCGGCCTGTAATCTGGTCATACCATGTCCCGATATTCCGAGAGAAACGGGTTTTCCATATTCAACGGCGAGGTCGGCGATTTTTCTCGAAGCATGCTGCATGACTATCTCATCATGATCCGTTTCACCCTTTATCACGGCACCTATGGTTACAACTCCATCTATATCATCCCTTTCCAGCAGTTTTTTGATCGCCAGCCCCATATCAAACACTCCCGGAACTTTTACGATTTTCACCACCTTTGCGCCGAGAAATTCCGCATGCTCTTTCGCTCTCTCGAGCATCATCATGGTTATATCATAGTTAAATTCCGACACAACTATACCTATTCTTATACTCTCTTTTTCCATATACTCACACCCCCTTCTAACGGACCAGCATCCTCAAAACCTTCCCTGAGCCCTTTTCCGGCTTGTCTGGAAAGAGCTTCAGGATCAAAAAGCAGATGAATCACATTTATTGCATGTTCTCTCGCTCTCCTTTTGGCTAACCATACAAGCTCTCTTTCGTCCTTCGCCTCATCCTCATGAACGAACACCTCAATGACATGTTTGTTTGTTAATAACTGTACCAGCATGAGACCAAGACTTGCTTCGTGGGCGCATTGTTTGTCTATCGGTTGCTTTCCGGGCATACCGAAAGCCATTACGATATCGCAGTTTCTCTCCTCGATCAACTTCTTGCATGCCACGGGCAAATCCTTGATACCCGGCACGGTGTATCTCTCTATCCTTATATCTGATCTTCTTGACAGAAGCTCATCTATCGCATCCTCAGCCATATCGTATCTCGCAAATGTGGTATCAGCTATCCCCACTACCTTCATCCAGTTTCCCTCCATAAAGCTTTTTTGAGGCGAGCTTAACCGCTATCCTACTTATAATCCTCCTCGTTCCATTGAGGTCCCCCTCTGTATATTTGTGGCATCTGACCACCTTCACATCCATGCCCATCTCCTTGAGTTTTCTTTTCAGTTCATTCTCATCAAAGTCCTGGTCGTAACCGAGAGCTATAATATCTGGCTTTATCTCTTTCACGATCTCGAGAATATCTCCATCATTGCCATTCACCGCCCTATCGACGGGTTTGAGGGATTCCACTATCCTCCTCCTTACTTCCTGCGGCATTATGGGCTCGTGCTTCCTCCTCCTAACCGTATTATCATGTGCCACAACCACGATCAGTTCATCACCCATGCTCTTCGCTTCCTCCAGATACTTTATATGACCAAGATGTATGATATCGAAGGTTCCAGCGGCTAACACTCTAACCATTCAATCGCCCCTTCTTCAATTTCATATCCCTCTATGAAGACCAGCCCATGCTCCTCCGCATATCTTTTCGCATCCTCCTTTCTTAAACTCCTTCCATCTTCCCCTATCATCTCGCAGCCGGCGGCGACTGGAGAGAGATCTGCCATCTTGAGGAGAGCGATGGCCATCTCGGTGTGTCCCTTTCTCTCAGTGAGAAGTCCTTTCCTCGCTATGCATATGGGAACATGACCAGGTGACCTGTACTCTCTGACAAAATCTTCGATACCACCTCTCTCAGCGAGTTCAGCAAATCTTCGTATGGTGAGGCTTCTGTCAACATCCGATATTCCCGTAAATGTCCTTCTGTGATTCACCGATATGGAAAATGCGGATTTTGTATCATACGGCAGATCGTCGGGAATTAGCTTACCAAGCACCGGATAAGCTTTGCTGATATTCTGATACAGGTCCGAGAGATAAGGCAGGTCGAATTTCTCCGCCACTTCATTTGCTATCATCATCACTATGAGTCCACCGGCATCCTTTCTCATCACTTTTATGGAATCCTTGTCCACGAACTGTGCAGAAATGATGAGGTCCGTTTCATCCTCTCTATCATCGCCATCGTGAATCAGAATGAAATTCCCTTTTCTCAGCTCTTCGATAGCCAGCTTCAGCTTGTTTTCCGCATCCATAATTTCTCAGGTTACATGGGTATCAGATTATTAAATTTTGAGTTATAACTCAAAATTGAGTTAAAATTAGACAAATCAAAAAATCACGTGTTTTTGAATTTCAATCTGTAATATCTGGTCACGTAGCCAGCCACTCTGTTTTTCACTTCCTTGCTCTGTATATCTGTAAGTTCGGCAACCTTTTTCTTGTTGTGTTCAAAATCTGTTGAGAACTGGTCTGGAAATCGCTCCACCAACTGCTTTGCCATCTGCTTTATGTGGAGAGTTTTGATGTTGCCCAAGTTCATCACCCTTCCGGGGGAAGGGAATAATTTTTTCTTATAAAAGTCTATCTCAGGTGGGATGATAATTCTGGTTGGAACGGGTCACGTATTCGACCTTTCCTCGAAGATCATACAGTTGGTGGAAGAGATATCTCCGGATGTCATATGTATAGAACTCGATAAAAGGAGGTATTATTCTCTGCTATCGGAAGATACTACCCCAAAGAGAGTGCCACTGGCGTATAGAATTTTATCCAGATTCCAGCGCAGGATCGCGGAATGGCACGGTGTAAGAGTTGGAGAGGAGATGATAACAGCTATAAAAATCGCGGACGAGAAGAACATTCCAATCGAACTGATAGATATGGACGCAGAGATTATTTTCAAAAAACTGTGGAAATCTCTATCGCCGTTCGAAAAAATGAAACTGATCTTTTCCGGAATACTTGGACTGGTAAAAAGCAGGTCTTCTATAGAAAGAGAAATGATAAACCTTGAGAACAGAGTCGATGATATCATGAAAGAGGTGGAGAAAAGTTTCCCCTCATTGAAGAAGGTGCTGGTTGATGAGAGAGACAGATACATGGCCGAGAAACTGAAAAACCTTTCAACGCGATTCGAGAGAATAATGGCTATCGTCGGAGACAGCCATGTTACGGGAATAGAAAAGATCCTCAGCGAGAAAAAAATCGAGGTGAAAACCATAAGATTAAAAGATTTAAAAAATGATGTTAGTTTCAGTTTCACCGTAAGCTATGGACCCGTAGCCTAGCCAGGATATGGCGGCAGCCTCCTAACCCGCTCACACAGGGGGAAAGCTGCAGGTCGCGGGTTCGAATCCCGCCGGGTCCGTTCTCTTTTTATGGAGAGATTTCGGTCAAAACCGTTTTTATTGTGCCTCGTTTCATTAAAAACTTCTGAAGGCGGGCAAATTATAAAAGCTCCCCCATGGATATATCATAACTGGAATGAGTAGGAAGACATCAACGACGATCCACTTCCTTTCACTAATTCTCATTCTTGTAACTCTGAGCGCTGCTATGGGTTCAGCTGATGAAAATAACCAGAACGGCATCTCAAAATGGACGGTCATCTTGTACTTTGATGGGGACCAGCATGCGACGACATACAGTTTATCTGACAAGATGCTCGCCGACCTCCAGAGTCTTGAGAAAGCAGCGACTGACGAAGATGTCAAATTCATCGTTCTGATGGACTTGGATAGCATCGGTGATACCCATCTCTACTGTGTTGAACAAAATGAAGCCAAAGAGATACCCCTCTCATCTATCAACGCGTCCTGGAACAATGAGGTGAACATGGGCGATGGCAATACATTGACACAGTTCGTGTGCTGGACCATCACCAACTATCCAGCGGAGCACTACAATCTCTACCTCAATGATCACGGCGGCGGCTGGCGCGGGATATGTGTGGATGAGAATCCGGTCAAAGATATACTGAATTTGACGGAATTGAAAACATCTCTTATCACGGTTAGGGACAAAATAGGTAAGAAAATCGATGTGATATCGATGGATGCCTGTCTCATGAGCATGATAGAAGTTGCCTATCAGCTTAGAGAATGTGCAGATTACATGGTTGCATCCGAATCCTTTATTCATACACATCAAACCGGGAACGGTATCTTTCTCAACTGGCGACTTGATAGAATATACTCGAATCTCACCGCCAACCCAGATATGGACCCATCTACTCTCGCTATGATCTGTGTGGAGAACTTCAGAACGGGTAAGGCTTTCATTCTCCCGCCCTCCGTGGTAAAACCCCAGGCTGTTGACTGCATCGGTGCAATCGATCTTTCCGCCATAGCTCGGGTGGCAGAATTCGTGGATAACCTTTCAAAGCATCTGATGATAATGAAGCATCTGAGATTCTTCATCCCTTTCATCTTTTTGAAAACCCAGAAGTTCAGTGGAGCTTTCGACTTTCTCGGCTACACCTTTTACCCCTATGTGGATCTTTACGATTTTTCGAAAAATGTGGCAACCATGATGCCATATCCGGAAATCAAGGAACTGTCAGGCGAATTGATGAGATCGATAGAGAGAGCGGTAATTGCGGAAAGACACGGCAAAAACATCGTGCTTGGAGAACACCCCAGAGCTCACGGTCTGTCCATCTATTTTCCCTACAGAATGATCAATTACGATTCAGGGTATGAAAATCTGGATTTCTCAAGGGACACCAACTGGGATGAGTTCATACGATGTCATTGGCTGATGAAAACGAACGTTTCGGGTTAGCAATTGTCTAAGTTAATAGCTATCTCTGTTCAAGCCTCAGTTTAATCGGAATCTCTTGATCAAAAACTGAACATTTTTACCAAAATTGGGCAGAATTTGCAGAAAAATTTAAAAAGAGAAGGAGATTGTCTTTGCTGAAATTAATTAAAAACTATAGGGAGGGATCGAAATGGTTTTGGAATACGCGAGCAAAGATTTGGCAAAAGTTGGCCTCAATGCCATTGGAAGGCACCTCCTTGTAGAGATGAAGGGATGCAGTAATCTGAACGATAAAGAGACCATCAGAGAGATGTTAAAAAATGCAGTTAATGCCTGTAATGCCACACTTATAGATGTTGAGGTTCATGAGTTTAATCCATATGGTGTCAGCGGGATAGCCATAATTGGTGAGTCCCATCTTTCTATCCATACATGGCCAGAATTTGGATATGCTGCGATAGATATATTCACATGCGGAAGCAGAGTAAACCCCTATGATGCCCTGCCGGTATTTAAGGAAACCCTAAAACCCAGGGAAGTATCCGTTGTCGAGATAAAGAGGGGTCTGCTATCAGACATAGGTTAGAGGTGCGGGTTTTTGGTGGTTAAAGCGGTGATAGGTACACAATGGGGCGATGAGGGAAAGGGAAAGGTAGTGGACTTTCTCTGCGAAGATGCAGATTATGTTGTGAGATTCCAGGGCGGAAGCAATGCGGGTCATACGATTAAAGTCGGAGACGAGAAGTACAAGTTCCATCTGTTACCTTCTGGTGTGGTTAGGGGAAAAACCTGTGTGATAGGAAATGGTGTTGTCGTGGACCCGGAGGTATTTTTGAAAGAGATAGACTCTCTCAGAAAAAGAGGTAGAGAGCCCAGAGTAATGGTGAGCGACAGAGCGAATGTAATAATGCCGTACCACAAGATTCTGGATGGTGCAGAAGAATCCTATCTCGGCAAGAAGCGCATAGGCACAACAAAAAGGGGCATTGGACCATGTTACAGCGATAAGATGGCGAGAAAGGGGATAAGGGTTGGAGACCTTCTGGACGAAGAGCTTCTCAGAGATAAACTGGAATCTATACTCCCCATCAAGGAGAAACTTGCTGAGATATATGGCGTGAGATTTGACTTTGATATGGATGAACTGGTCGAGAAATACACCGAATATGGTAGAAAGATGGAACCTTACATCACCGATACAATCGCCGAGCTCAGCAGAGCCGTCAGGGAAGGAAAAAACATTTTGCTCGAAGGCGCGCAGGGCGTGATGCTCGATATAGATTTCGGAACATATCCATATACGACCTCATCCAACACTATATCTGGCGGAGCATGCACCGGCTCGGGTATCCCCCCAAAGTGTATAGATGAGGTCATAGGAGTGGTTAAGGCGTACACGACCAGAGTGGGGATGGGTCCGCTTCCCACGGAGCTGAAAGATGAGATCGGTAAACATCTACAGGAGAGAGGAGGTGAGTTTGGAACGACAACGGGAAGAGCAAGGAGGTGCGGCTGGCTCGACCTTGTTGTTCTAAAATACTCTGTAACCGTATCCGGGGTGGATAAAATAGCTCTCACAAAACTCGATGTGTTAGATGGTCTGAGGGAGGTAAAGGTGTGCGTTGGATATGAGTATGATGGCAGAATGATGGATACGGTACCCTCGAATATCAAAATACTGGAAAACGTGAAACCCGTCTATGAGAAACTCAACGGCTGGAAGTCTGTATCGGGGGCAAAAGCCTTCGAAGACCTTCCTAAGGAAGCCAAAAAGTACATAAAATTCATAGAGGAATTTCTGGACATAGATGTTTTCTTGATATCCACGGGTGCCGAGAGAGAGAAGACGATCATCGTTTGATATTTGAAAGAAAGTTTTTGATATCTATCACACTCGTTAGTTTCCTTCCATCTGGAAGCAACAGTATAGGGGCTGTTCTCTGTAAATCGGAAAGGACCTCGTAGTACGCCGCCTCCGCCAGCTGGTCGGAAGACCACTCTTTCACATCGTGCGGGTACGTTTTTATCTCTATATCCACGCCCTCTGGTAGATGCTTCTTCACGTATTCACATCTCTTGCAGTTCTCCAGACTGAACAGAATCGGCCTGTTCATGTGTTAAAGCTAAATCTCTGAGGGCTTTTAAATTTATTTTTTGGCTTTGCGACGGTTTTTTCAGGTAAACCTCCTGACTAACAACCTTTTTATACAGAAAGAACTTTCTCGCTAATGTGTTATGAAGTCAGCTGATGATATTGTAGAGGAAGGAGGTTTTGTTCTACTCGAGAAAACAAAGAGCATCGATGAGAAAAAAATCAAAGAGGGAAGGATTCCGAGGACGATAGATGCCGCATATGCAGAGAAGGACGGCATGGTCTATATGGTAAAGGCAAATGGTACCATTGAGAGGATAGGGAGCAGAGAGTACTGGGACAAGATAATGGAGTTCAAGGCAAGCGAAGAATATGCCGCTCGTATAAATGCGGTTACCGAACACAAAAGAGATGTCGGCAGTTGTGGGCTCTGTAATCATCATAAAAACTCAACGGCATTGCTTAATATAGTGGCGACCAATAGATGTGATCTCAGATGCTGGTACTGCTTCTTCTATGAGGAAAAAGCGGGGTATGTGTACGAACCTACGCTGAGGAAAATTAAAAAAGCCATCGAAAAGGCGAGAGAGATCAATGGATACACCCCGCCCATCCAGATAACAGGTGGAGAGCCTGTGCTGAGGGACGACATAAAAGATATTATAAAGATGGCCAAGGAGTTGGGTTCCCCCCACGTACAGCTCAATACAAATTCCGTATCGATAGGGATAGAGTACTTTGATAACCCCGCAAAAGCAATCGGCAGGGTATCGGAATGGGTGGAGGCGGGTCTTAATACGATTTATACATCATTTGACGGATTGAGACCCACCCCGGATAGCAATATGAAGAACCACTACGAGTTTCCGTTTGCCCTGCAGGCCTATAAAGAAGGCGGAATGAAGAGCATAGTTCTGGTTCCCACCGTCAGCAAGATAAACCTGAAAGAAGCCCCCGACATACTGAAATTTGCCATCCACAACATGGATAGGGGAATAAAAGGTGTTAACTTCCAGCCCATCTCACTGGTTGGTTTTGTTAAGAAGGCAGAGAGAGATAAACTGAGAGTGGTACAATCGGACATAGTTGACGAGATAAAGAAGGAATTTGGCTTTGGGATAGAAGCATGGTATCCCGTGCCCTGCGTCGCCGGGCTTGCAGATATCATTGGAAGAGAACCTCATATTCATTTCTACAACAACGAGAAATGTGGAATAGCGACATATGTTTATGTTGACAGGGAAAAGGGGAAACTGATACCGATAACGGAATTTATAGATGCGACCAGATTCCTGAAAGATGTCAGGCAACTCAGCAACAGTCCTTTCAAAAAGGTGATGCTCGGTATAGAGCTGCTTCCAGATGCCATCAAGCATCTCAGTTTCAGGAAAGCCCTTGCAAAGAAGGTCTCTGGTTATATAATCCAGGACGAACTACCGAATGGCAAGAAACTCTCGGATATCCTCAACAAAGTCGTGGAAGAGGGCAATTACAGAGCCCTTAGAGAGTTCCATTACAACTTCTTATTCATAGGAATGATGCACTTCCAGGACTACTACAACTATGACATCAATCGTGTGCAGAGATGCAGTATTCATTACGCCGCGGGAGACAAAGTCATACCTTTCTGTACGTACAACGTATTTCCAGATATCTACAGGGATAGATTCCTGAGGGCGCACGCCATCGAGGGCAAAAAGGCGGAAAGATTGATGAAGAAATCTCTGGAAGCAAAAGAGATGGTGGAGAGATTCAGGGAAAGAAAGGATGAAATAGTCGAATCCCCGATATACAAGGAAGTTTACTCCTTGGATAAACCTCTGGAAAAATCGCCACTTGAAGAGGTCCGCGTGGTTTGAAGAGGGATGCAGATGAAGGAAAAGGTAAAAATTCTGGTTACTGGAGCAACTGGCCAGATAGGATCAGAACTTACGATAACCTTGAGAGAGGGGTATGGAAGAGATAATGTTGTAGCGATGGGGCATCGCAGAAAACCAAGCAAAACTCTGGAAGAATCGGGTCCTTATGTTTCTGGAGATGTCAGAGATAGGGAGAATCTGGAAAAGATAATCAGAGAGTATGATATAGATACAGTCTATCATATGGCAGCCATACTATCTGCTACTGGAGAAAAGAATCCCCAACTGTGCTGGGATGTTAATGTGAACGGTCTTTACAATCTTCTCGAAATAGCGAGAGAGAAAAATCTGAGGATATTCTGCCCGAGCTCGATAGCGGTGTTTGGTCCAAGCACTCCAAAGGAAAACACACCCCAGGATACGGTGCTTACACCAACGACCATGTATGGGGTAACGAAGGTTACTGGAGAATTACTTGGTGAATACTATGTGAAAAAATATGGTGTAGATGTGAGAGGCGTTAGGTATCCAGGTATAATAAGCAGTGAGACCCCGCCTGGCGGAGGCACGACAGATTATGCGGTTGAGATGTTTTACTATGCTGTGAGGGGAGAAAAATACACTTGCTTCGTCAGAGAGGATACGGTTCTACCGATGATGTACATGCCGGATTGCATAAAATCGGCGATCCAGCTGATGGAAGCGGACTTTTCAAAACTCAAGCATCATACCAACTTCAACGTCACAGCAATGAGCTTCTCAGCGAAGGAATTGGAGGAAGAGATCAAAAAGCACATTCCCGATTTCTCATGCGAATACAAACCGGATTTCAGACAGGAGATAGCAGAATCCTGGCCGAGAACCATAGATGACTCCTGTGCCAGAGAAGAGTGGGGGTGGAAACCTGATTATGATCTTAAAAGGATGGTCAAGGACATGATAGAGAAGTTGACGAAGAAGTACGAAGAAGGAAGGTTATGAGAAAATTGGAGAAAAGATAGAATCATGCAAGGATTTTCCAAAATTTCTCAAATTTGGACCTAACATTGGACCATGCAGAAAAACTCTCGAAAAGTGGGGCGCAAAACCTGGAGACAAAGTGGTCATCGCTCCTCATGATAAAGTCGAAGAATTAATAAGAAAAATCCCCAGAGGCAAACTCGTCACAATAAAAGAACTTTGTGAAGGGTTGGCAAAGATGTATAACGTGGATTTCTGTTGTTCTTTGGTTGCGGGGATATCGGTGTGGTTGATCTCGAACGCCGCCGAGGAGGAAGCAGAAAAGTATGGGAAAGAGAGAACTCCTTACTGGCGTGTTCTCAAAACCGGCGGTTATCTCAACGAGAAATATCCTGGCGGCGCGGAGCGGCATAAAGAATTGCTTGAGAAAGAAGGGCACACCATCGTGAAGAGAGGAAAAAGATGGTTTGTTAAAGATTTCGAAGAGTCTCTGTTCAGATTCTAATTCCGTAGACAAAGACTATAAAAAGTCATACCTTTTGGGTTGTGAGTACTATGGAGAGAACAAGGAAGTATATCAGATTGCCGAGAGGTAGATCAAAAGATGAGCTGGAGATGTTTATCAGAAAACTGGAACTTCAGGCAAAGGAAACAGCAGAAGAGAGAATCCCCCTTTATCTCAGGGTTGGTGTTAAAGATGCTGATCTGATTCTCGATGTAGGTTGTGGCTCTGGAATGGTGACAAGAGATATAGCCAGCCTCACAAAAGGAGAGGTTTTCGCGATAGATGAATCCGAGGAAATGATAAAGGTTGCGAAAGATGTTCTCAGGGATTTTGATAATGTTCATCTTTTTGTTGGTGATGCGCACAACATACCCTTCAAAGATGACACCTTCGATATAACCACGTGCAATCTCCTGTTGATGTGGTCTGTTGATCCCCAAAGAGTTGTGAATGAGATGAAGAGGGTAACAAAAAAGGGAGGAATAGTCCTTGCATCACTTGAGCCGGATTTTGGTGGAAAGATTCACTGGCCCGAGAATCCAAAGGTTGACAGAATATTTGCTGGAGAAGCAATAAGGAAAAGGGGAGGAGATCCACACATTGGCAGAAAGTTGAGAGCGCTCTTTGTCAAGGCAGGTCTTGAGACAGAGGTTGGCATAGGCAACGCGAGAATATGGACCTGCGAGGAGAACAAGGCATACTATCTGCACGCCAGAGATTATTATATCAGGGTGCTGAAGGAAGCAGGGTTGAGCGATGAAGAGATAGACCAGTGGGAGTATGAGTATCTCAAATCCCTTGATGAAGGGATAGAACTCAACTTCTTCCCACAGTTCTATGCGATAGGAGTAAAACCTTGAGATGATCAAACTTCACTTTTGCTGAAAGAGTAACTGCCCAGGCTCAACATTGCGACACAGATTATAATTACGACAATGAGATCCATAAAGGGTGAAAATATGCTGTTTTCAGTACCTATGAGACTTCCGCGTAATCCATCAACCATGTAGAAGAGCGGATTGAAAAATGATAACGTCCTGAGAACCATATCCTCTTTAACAGGAAAGAAAGCCGAAGAGAGAAACAGGAGAGGGAACATGATGATATTCATTATCAGTTGAAAGCCCTCAAAATCATTCATTCTCGATGCTATAACAAGTCCAAAACCGACAGCTGAAAATGCGATGAGAATCATAAAAACAATTGCAAGTAACAAACCGGGTATACTTGAGGGTCTGACCCCAAGAATAAATGATATAATCAGGATAATCAATCCTTGAATTAGCGCAGTTGTTGCTCCTCCAAGCGTCCTACCTATTATTATCGAAAATCTACTGACGGGCGCAACCAGCACCTCCTGCAGAAAACCAAACTGTTTATCCCAGAGTACTGATACTCCGGCAAACATTGAAGAGAAAAGTATCGCCATCGCCACTGTACCAGGGGCTAAGAAATCAATGAATGACCCCTCCAGACCCGGCATCTGTACATTTCTGAAACCCACGCCCAGAAAAATAAGGAAAAACAGGGGCTGGATGATCATGGAAATCACTCTGCTTCTGGAGCGCACAAATCTTTTCATCTGTCTCATCCACATAATATATATTGCCTGCAATTCGTTTGCCCTCATTCTTTACACCCCTCTCCTGCGGAAAGACGATCTCTTTTCCAGAGAAGAATTTGCATCCTTCTCATCACGTATTCTTCGTCCGGTAAAATGCAAAAAAACATCATCAAGGGTCGGCTTCCTCACACTGATAGATTTGATCTTAACCCCTATCTTCTGAGATATTTCCACAATAATTGGAATTTTTTCCTCCCCCATCTCGACACCCAGAGTGAGAGAGGAGTTATGCTGTTCTATACTTTTGACCCAGTCTTCCCTTTCCAGCCTCTTTCTGAGATCTGTCGGCTGAGAGCATGAGAGGATGATAACATCGTTGCCTATGGCATTTTTAAGATTTGAGATAGTATCAAGAGCGATGATCTTGCCGTGGTCAATTATCGCTACCCTGTCACAAAGAAAATCTGCTTCATCCATATAATGGGTTGTCAGAAAAATCGTTGTTTTTTCCTCTTTATTCATCCTTTTAATGTATTCCCATATTGTTCTCCTTGTCTGAGCATCCAGGCCAAGGGTTGGCTCATCGAGGAAAAGAACTTTTGGAAAATGCATCAATGCTCTGGCAATCTCCAGCCTCCTTTTCATTCCTCCCGAGTAGTACTTGACAAGAGTATCCCTCTTTTCCACGAGATTAACCAATTTCAAAACCTCTTCTATTCTGGTAGTCCTTTCCTCTCTGCTTAAACCGTACATCCTTGCGTGAAAATCAAGATTTTCTCTACCTGTGAGCATGGTGTCCAGCGCCGGCTCCTGAAAAACCACACCTATACTCTGTCTAACCATATCTCTATCTCTAACTATATCATAACCACAGATCTTTGCAGTCCCCTCGGTTGGATTCAGCAGGGTTGTCAGCATTTTTATTGTTGTTGTCTTTCCAGCACCGTTTGGACCGAGAAAACCGAAGATTTCCCCCTTTCTGACGGAAAATGAGATGTGGTCAACGGCAGTTAAATCATTAAATCTTTTTGTGAGATTAAAAGTTTCTACAATATTCATTGCTTACGCTGAGAGAAAAAACTCTATTTAATCTTTGCTTTCAGTTATTGATTGCTTAAGAT
>CAYSPA010000024.1:0-7077 GCA_964432835.1 uncultured Thermoplasmatales archaeon
GAGATTCATCAGGGATAGATGAAAGGTTTTCTTGCTTAATAAAATTTGGGATTTAGATGTACTTCGAAATCTTTTGTGAACCAGTAAAAAAACTTAGTGTATGCTATATAATAACACGATAGTTGTTGGGGTATCCACGATCAACTTCGCAATACCTAACACCCAAAAAACTAAATAACACTCCATATTATGCGGGGAATATGTTCGTCGTTTCGGGTTCTGCATCCAGAAGCGTGGCCACGCATTTGGCGAGAGAAATTTCCGCAGACCTTGCCGACATAGAAGTGAGGAGATTCAAGGATGGAGAGTGCTATGTCAGGGTAAGGAGCAATCTTGAAAATGAGGATGTCATAATAGTTCAGACAACCTATCCAGATGAAAATATAATTGAGACCATTCTCATAAGAGATGCAGTTAGAGATTTCAATCCCGATAAGATAATCCTTGTTGTACCCTACTACGGTTATGCAAGACAGGACAGAAAATTCCAGGATGGGGAAGCTGTAAGTGCGAGAGCCATCGCCGAAATCCTCAGTACAGATATTGATACCGTCCTTCTGGTTGACCCGCATAAGGAACATATCACGGAATTTTTCAAGACAAAAGCCCTTGCATGCTCCGCCATACCGGAGATAGCAAAATATCTCATGAATAAAAACGTGGACGTGGTGCTCGCTCCAGATAGGGGAGCAACATGGAGAGCGGAGAAGACGGCGGAGATACTTGGTTGCAAGTGGGATTTTCTGGAAAAAACCAGGATAAGTGACGAGATCGTTGAAATCAAGCCAAAAAACGTGGATGTTAGTGATAGGGCAATCGCAATCATAGATGATATAATCTCCACGGGCGGAACAATGGCGAAGGCGGTTAGTGAAATCAAAAGGCAGGGGGCAAAGGAGATATATGTTGCCTGCACCCATGGTCTCTTCATCGGAGAGGCAATAAACAAGATCACCTCAGCCGGCGCCACGGAGATAATATCTACTGACACGATAGAGAGCAGCTTCAGCAAAGTCAGGGTCGCTCCTCAGATCGCATCGGCGTTAAGAGATAGCATTTTTAAGCTAAACTATATATAAGGTTAGATTCTACCAGATTCGGGCGGTGATCCGATGGAAAAAATCGAAAGAAAGGATGTGATAGTTGCGATATGCCTCGCCCTTGCAATATTCGTCACTCTTTTTCTGGCGGCATACTTCAACGCATCATCAGGAGAAGCGTTAAATCCTTCCGGCAAAACGCTGGAGGACAAATACTATCTCTCGGGACCCGACCCGTATTACAACATGAGAGTTGTTGAGAAATTATATGAGACGGGTCATTATCCCTACTGGAATATCCATGACCCGGACCCTCTGTTGAACTATCCCGTGGGGAAGGCAAATTCGAGACCTCCCCTGTTCAATACGTTATTTGTAATTCTCGCAAAAGTTCTCTCCAACTTCATGAGCTCTGCCGATGCCATAGGATTATCCATGCAGTTTTTACCCTCTCTGTATGGTGCCCTTCTGGTTATACCCGTTTACTTTATTGGAACCTTGCTGTTTGGAAGAAAGGCGGGCCTCATTGCCGCCCTTCTCGTTCCCCTTATCCCCATACATATAGGTTCAGGTCACGGCTCCGCATATTCCTTAGCTGACCACGACTCATTTATTCTCTTACTCGGCACAACACTTTACTTCTTTGTCCTGAGGAGCTTGAACGAGGAGAATTTTAAAAAATCCATAATATTTGCATCGATGGCGGGAGTTTTTCTCGGCATGGAGGCTCTCTCCTGGGCTGGAGCCTACTTCTATTTTGCTTTCCTTGCTCTCTACTTCGTCATACAGATGATAGTGGACATAGTGAGATACAGGGCGAGCACCCAGAGATTCCTGATAGCCTTGTCATGTATGGGTATCGGATTACTTCTGGCGGTACCCTCCTACCTTGCCAAAGGTTCATTCAACTACATGTCGATAATGTCTTTCGCCGCCGTCTTCCTGTTTGGACTCATATACCTTTTCCTTTCCAGGAAAAAACTGCCATGGATAATAACTCTTCCCTCCATTGCAACTCTGGCTGGTATAGCTCTCTTCATCCTGTACATGATAAAGGACACGACAAATCCACTTCTTTATCCATTATCCAGATTCGCAAACCACATATTTGGGGGACTGGCATATGTACAGAAGAGTAAAACCTACCTCACCATCGCAGAGGCTTCAACTTTTGGCATAAGTAGAACCGTTATGTCGTTTGGTCCAGCTCTCTATCTCATGGCGTGGTTCGCTTTCATATTCCTGATAATATGGAAGAGATTTATCAAGAAATGGGACGCTGTTTCCATCTTCATAATGACATGGTTCATAGTTGAGAACTATCTCACCGGCTCCGCGGGTCGTTTCCTCAACGACCTCGTTCCAATTGTTGCAATTCTCTCCGGAGGTATCATCTGGTATTTGACGGAAAAGCTGGACATAAAACAGATGAGGAAAACCATCGCGAATATAAGTAGTTTGAGAGATATAAGAAAAGCCATCAGAGCATCCCACATAGCCTTTGTTGTATTCGTGACTTTCATCATAATCGTGCCGAATGCGTTCCTCTCACTGGATGCCGCCGTGCCGTCCATGGAAAAACAGAAGATATTTGGAAAGGGTTATCAGGGAGCCTTTGGGCTGAGTCTCCATACAGAAAAATACTGGGAAGATGCCTTTAGATGGCTGAGGGCGCAGGATAAAAGCGAGAGAGAGGAGAAAAGACCCGCCTTCATATCGTGGTGGGACTATGGATTCTACTGCGCCGCGATGGCAAAGCACCCCACGGTTGCCGATAACTTCCAGAGCGGGATAGAGGCTGCGGGTAATTTCCATACATCGGAGAGCGAGAAGGAAGCGATATCCGTTCTCATTATCAGGCTGGTAGAGGGAGATATGTCCAGACACAACGGAAAAATTTCCAAGAAAGTGAGAGAGGTTTTTGACAAGTATCTTGGTAATAATTCCACCAAACTCATCGATATATTTGAGGACCCGATTCATCACAGAAATACGACGGAATCTTCCTACGGTAAAATTATAGGTGAGGAATACGGTGGTAAAAAATACAGAGTGAGGAAAGTGAATGCAATGTATCACGATGCCACATCATTCCTGATGGATCACCTCGATGAAGACGAGATAACCATGCTCTACAGAGATCTTCAGATAGCAACGGGCTGGCAGATAAGGTACTACGGTGTGGAGGGATATGATGTAAACATATTCAACGTATTTACATTCCTCTCCGATAAGGGTGTTTTTGGATATGAAACGACCAACGACAGATACTTCAAACTCAACTACAAGGATAAATACGGTAAGACCCATACTCCCGAAGAAGTCAGAAACCTGAGCAAGGAACTATCTAGAGAGGACTTTCTCGAACTCGAGCTCAGACCATTTATAAAGAGAAAAAATCCCTTCTATAACTCCATGGTATACAAGGTCTATCTTGGTTACGTCCCGAGAAATCTATTCGATTTAGCCGCAAACAGGTCGATAAGCTTCGCAATAATCCCGTTCCTATCTGACAACTCTACGGATCCGTTTGGACCTGGAAATTACTATTATCAGCCGACAGCCGGACTCAAGCACTTTGTGGTGAAATACATATCGCCCTTCAATCTCACCAAATCCCTCTTCTTCCACAGAGGGGATCTATGCTTCGGTATGCCCGCGGTCGTGATAGCCAAGTTCTACGAGGGAGCGGTTCTGAACGGTACAATAACGTGCATGGGTAAACCCATGAGATCACTCCTCGTCGTTGTGAAGGATGATTACAAACAGCTGATACAGACGAAACTCACAACTGGAAGAATCGTGAACAGAACGATAGAGAAAATACCTCACGATAGAACGACTACAGACAACGAAGGAAAGTTCAGACTCATTGCGCCCGCCGGGAATATAACACTATCCATCGAAGTCCTTGGAGAAATGTACAACAGATACACCCTTAAGACCATAACCTTCAACAGTTCGACGGATCCCTCTTTCTATCCGATATCGGAGGCGGAAGCCACACGCAGGCCCGGCGTTGACTACAACAGAACCATCAACATAACCATAGAGCCCGCATCACTGGAGGGTGTTGCCTTTAACGATACAAACGGAAATGGGACATATGATGAGGGTATAGATGAACCACTATCTGACGTGACCATCAAACTGGTTGACACCATGAATAATCGGGAATACACACTGAAAACCGATTCAGCGGGAAGGTATAACATATCCAACATATTCCCTGGAATCTACAGCATAACCGCTGAATACGAGGGTTTTGAGATACACAACAACTCGGCATTGTTCCTTAAGGAGGGTGATAATTACTACAACATCAGGAAGCCGACACCGGCGAACGTGCATGGAATAGTGTTCTTCGACAAAGATGGAAACGGAAGTTACGACAAGGGAGAGGAACTCGTGGGTGCAAATATCAGCATAGTGTACACCAAGACGAACCTCACTGTGAGTACAACGGTTACAAATGAAACCGGATACTACGAGTTCAGGGGCATGACGCCGGGTGAGTACGAGATAAAGGCGGTTTACATAAACGAGAGCACCGGATATCCACAATACTCCAAGGATATAACGTTCTACCTCGCAGAGAACGAGACAATGGTGCAGAATATATCAATGACCTACGCTAAAGTGAAGGTGTCGGGTTACACCCTCTATAACAATACACCTCTTGACAATGTTACCATCCAGTTCACACCGATCGGTAACAACACATCACCGCTATTCGTCACAACCGAGTCGAGAGCAGATGGATACTATGAGGTATCCCTGGTACCGGGAGAGTACAACGTCACCGCAAGCAAGGATGTGTATGATAATGAGACAAACGTTACGATACACTACTACAGCGAACCGATGATACTAAAGATCGCGCCCGCGCAGGCGCCGATAACGAACTACAACATAACCTTGGTGGCGAGAATCGAAGAATCGAGCAGGTGATACATTTTAATAGAGTGCGACATTTAGTCAGAGCATGCTCACCATAGAGGAGGGAACGAAAGCGGTTAGATATGCGAGGAGAGTCATAGATAGCTATGTCAGGGGGGAAGAAATTCCAGATGAGGACCTCGGGGAAAAGTTCAGAGAGAAGTCGGGCTCCTTTGTTACTATATTGACATACCCGGACAGAAATCTCAGGGGATGCATAGGTATACCCGAACCAGTATATGATTTGAAAAGCTCCCTGACAGAATCAGCAAAATCCGCAACCCGAGACCCGAGATTCCCACCTCTCAGGGAGGATGAACTTCCAAAGGTAATAGTCGAGGTCACCATACTCACTCCACCGAAACTTGTAGAGGTGAAGAATCCGAGAGAATATCTCGAAAGGATAAAGGTGGGAAGAGACGGTCTCATCGTTGAAAAGGGGTTTTACAAGGGTTTACTTCTTCCCCAGGTACCCGTTGAGTGGGGCTGGGACGTTGAGGAATTTTTATCCCAGACGTGTATCAAGGCGGGTTTGCCTCCAGATGCATGGATAGATGGTGATACAAAAATATACAGCTTTCAAGGTCATATATTTGCCGAAAAGGAACCATATGGTGAGGTAGAGGAGAGGAAAATTGATAGAGAAAGTAATTGAAGGGAAGGCATACGTAAATGGAACCATTCGGGAGTGTTGTATAGGTATAGACGGGGGAAGAATTTCATCGATTAAAAAAATCCTGGAAGGAGAGGAAAAAATAAGGGTGAAGAAAGGCATCATCCTGCCGGCTGGCATAGACATGCACGTTCATTTCAGAGAGCCCGGCTTTGAGTACAAGGAAGACTTCTCGACGGGCTCTTTATCTGCTCTTTATGGAGGGATAACATGCATAGCGGATATGCCAAACACAAATCCCCCGACCACAGATTTGTTTTCTTTCAAGGAGAAACTCTCTATAGCGGAGAGAAAATCGTACGTCGACTTTGTACTCTATGTCGGGATAACGGAAGGTAACATAGAGAAAATAGATGATCTCGGTAATTTGTCCAGAATTTTCAAAATCTTCCTGGGCGAGAGCACGGGTTCTCTGGTTTTGAAACCGGAAAAAATGGAAAAACTCAGAGAAATCAAAGAGAAGAAACTTTTTGTTTTTCATGCCGAAGATGGTGAGTGTCTCGAGAAGAGCGCATTTCGTGCCCGCAATCTGAAGGAATACGCAAAATCGAGACCACCACTTTGCGAGGTCGTTGCGGTGAAGAAAATAATAGAAACCCTCGGTGGTGCAAATCACAGAATCCATATTGCTCACATCTCCTCATTATCTGGATTAAAAGAGATGGAATCGGCGGGAGATAACATCACATCTGGAGTAACCCCACATCATCTCTTTTTCAATGTTGAGCGGGATTTTGCAGAGGAAACCCTTTACAAAGTCAATCCTCCATTGAGGGGAAAGATAAATCAGGAGGGGCTGCTGGAGGCATTTCTGAACGGAAAGATAGATGTGCTGGAATCAGACCATGCCCCCCATACCATCGATGAAAAGGAGATGGATTTTGAAGAGGCGCCCTGCGGTATACCGGGTGTGGAAACCATGTATCCGGTAATGATGTATTACTTCATCAAAAGATTTCTCCCCCTCAACAAACTCATATCTGCCGTTTCTGAAAAACCAGCCGACCTGCTGGGTGTGAACAAAGGAAAAATAGAGGTTGGAAGAGATGCGGACATGGTCGTTTTCGATCACAGAAATGTGAGAAAGATAGAAGATGAGGATATCCATTACAAATGCGGATTCACACCATTCAGGGGATTCAAAGCAATATTTCCCGATAAGGTGTTTATAAGGGGGGAAGAAGCCATAGATGAGGGTGAGTGTCTCATAGAGAGAGGTTTCGGTAGATATGTAGGGGGAGCGGAATGAGGGGAGAAAAAACCCTGGGACTATTCTTCAAAGGTTTGTGCATGGGCTCTGCGGATATAATCCCGGGAATCTCCGGAGGAACGGTGGCACTCATTCTGGGAATATATGAAGAGCTAATTCACTCAATAAAGACCGTGGATTTGAGGGTGATACCATATGCTTTTTTTGCCATTTTC
>CAYSPA010000024.1:7177-14930 GCA_964432835.1 uncultured Thermoplasmatales archaeon
ATGGACCGGGAGTTGATAAGACTGGCGAACGAGATAGCTCACTCCATAGCAGATAAGATGAAAGATGAGGATAAAAACAAATTGAGAAAGAACATAGGGGTTGGAGCGGATGGAACGCCCACAAAACTCATCGACAAAATCGCCGAGGATATAGCTGTGGAAAAGATACAGGAAACCTCCCTGCCCGTCAATCTGCTAAGCGAGGAGGCGGGTTTTCTCGACTTTGGTGGAATCTACACGATTATCCTAGATCCCATAGACGGCACGAGAAACGCAATCAGGGGAATACCCTTTTATGCGGTATCCGTAGCGATAGGAAAGGACAGGTTGAAGGACGTGGAGTACGGAATCGTTATAAACATACCGACGGGGGATACCTTTTTTGCCGAGAAAGGGAAAGGCTCGTATCTTAACAACCACAGGATTATTTCACCCCAGTATGTACCAAAAAAACCCCTTTATTCCATAATGATGAGCGAAAACATTCCGAGATATATTTTTGAGAATCACATAAGGTCACTGGGCGCCGCCTCCTTAGAGCTTTCTCTCGTGGCCATGGGATCTATAGATTGTTTTGTCTGCATGAAAGACCATCTCAGAGTCACCGATCTGGCTGCCGGCGCGCTGATAGTCAGGGAGGCGGGAGGATACATCTACAATGCCGAGGGTGAAGAATTGGATATGGATATGGATGTAACAGAGCGAACGAGCGTAATTGCAGCGACAAGCGAAAAACTCATCTTTGATATACTGGACGGCAATCAAATAAAATTATAACCTCTCAAACATTTCCCTGCGTCGAGGAGGTAGTATGTCTAAGATAGATTCCGTTAAGGCGAGGCAGATTCTCGATTCGAGAGGAAATCCCACCATTGAAGTGGAGATGAAATCTGGAAATTTCACAGCCGTTGCGTGTGCGCCCTCTGGAGCATCAACCGGTAGCAACGAGGCGTTGGAGCTGAGAGATGGGGGAAAGGAATATCTCGGAAAATCGGTCAAAAAGGCAGTCGATAACGTTAACAAACTCATCGCACCGAAACTCGTTGGCATGAATCCAGCGGAGCAGAGAGAGATCGACAGAACCATGATAGAGCTTGATGGAACCGAAAACAAGTCAAAACTTGGGGCAAACGCGATAGTGGCTTGTTCCATGGCTTGCTCAAAACTCGCATCCCTTTGCAAGGGCAAAGAACTGTACGAGCATCTGGCAGAGGTATTCAACTTCAACCCGAGAAAGCTTCCCGTTCCAGCGATGAATGTGATAAACGGTGGTAAACACGCCGGTAATGATCTCGATATACAGGAACATATGATCATGCCAGTTAATGCCGAAAGTTTCTCCGAAGCACTGAGATACGGGGTAGAGGTATACCATATTTTGAAGAAAAAAATTCAGTCCAAATATGGAAAGTCCTCCATCAATGTTGGAGACGAGGGTGGATATGCTCCTCCCCTTAAAGAAACAAGGGAGGCTTTTGAGCTGATCGTCGGAGCCATAGAAGAACTGGGTTATCAGGATAATGTAAAACTCGCCTTCGATTCTGCTGCCAGCGAATTCTTCGACGGAGAATTCTATCACGTAGATGGCAAAAGGTTATCATCCGGAGAGTTCGTCGATTTTTATGGGGAATTGATAGACACCTACGATATAGTGTCTGCCGAGGATCCTTTTGCTGAAGATGACTGGGATGGGTTTGTAGAGTTTACCAGAAAATTTGGAAGCAAAATTCAGATAGTGGGAGACGATATCTTTGTGACAAACATAAACAGATTGAAAAAGGGGATAGAGGTTGGAGCATGTAATGCATTACTCCTGAAAGTGAACCAGATAGGTACGGTGAGCGAAGCTGTAGATGCTGCCAGACTGGCTTTCGACAATGGGTACAGAGTGATGGTATCTCACAGATCTGGGGAGACGTGCGATGATTTCATCGCAGATCTCTCAGTAGCTATAAACTGTGGACAGATAAAAACGGGAGCACCAGCCAGGGGAGAAAGGGTATCAAAATATAACAGATTGTTAAAAATAGAAGAGAAGGGAGAATTTACTTACGGAGTTGGATAACTCGGTATTTCTGGTCCCGCCAGCCATATTGCGATGCCCACGATTATTCCTATGATTATCCCGGGCAGTATCACCGCAAGAACCGCCTTTCCAGTGGACATCTCTTGCAATTCTCTTACACCGATTATCTCGACGATCAATGCCCATATACTGACTATAATGCCTATAAATGGTATCCATCCCAATAGTAGCGATGGCGTCATTCCATAACCCATAGCTTTTACGGTCTGTGTGTACCCCTTTTTGCCACCCAGCAGATATACGAATATGTGCACTATCGCTGCAATGATGAACAGACCTATGAGTAATGAAATCAGCAGAGTTATGAACGTCACCACTGCGGTCAATCCGCCTGCCGCCGCGCCCGCCATAAATGGAAGTTTTACTGGAAGTAGGGAGAGCATTGCAGATGATAGTCCTATCATGATCACTGCCATCAGTATGGAGAATATCAATGTCAGTATCACAAAGTATTTCATTAGTGGACCGAGATCTTCATCCTTGACTTTCTGGAATGTTTCCACTGGACTCAGCAAAAAACCTTTTACCTTCTCTCCAAACCCTATCTCCGCCATCTCCTCACCTTTATTAAGAAAACTGATTTAATTAAAATAGCTTTCTGTACGCTGGTAATTTGCGGGTTAATAAAGAATAAAATATCATCTGATGGCCCCACCCCCCACCAACAAAAAACAAAATGGTCGGTTGTTTTTAAAAAAATAGAAAAGGTGTAAAGTTGTTGTTTTTTACTCTAGGAAGTAGATGGCTTCGGCAGATATGGTATTCCAGAAATCGCTGATAGAGCTATTATCACGCCCACAGCCAGTCCAAATGCTGACACTCCAACCAACGCTGTTACCATATCTGTCTCGAAGAATTCTCTTGTCGCGTTGTATAACGTTCCTGCTGAGAGAGCAAAGAATATAAGACCTATTATTGCCCCAATGATCACTCCAGCTTTGGGTATCATGGTAAGTATAGAGAATATCAGCAAACCCAGAGATGCAGGCATTGCGGTATGGGCTAAGGCTGCGACACCAGCGAAGTAATCCGATTCTGTTTTCAATGCACGCATCACTAGCATATAGTATAGACCGCCCAGCAACCCTCCAATAAAAACCAAGAGAAACCCCGATATTGCAGCCATCCATGGCTTGGAAAGGAATTGTGCCACTCTCGTCTCTGTGGAAGATATTGTTCCACTCATACTGTAACTAAGAAGTGCCAGCGATATCGCTGTCAGTATCCCCGCTATTATCAGAAATATTATTGGTGTTGATAAGTTTCTCTCCTTTTTAACATCCTCTATAGCTTCCTCTGGCTTCCAAAATGCCTCTACTATGGGTACGGCCATCTTCTCCTCACCAAAGGAAGAGATGATTTGCACTATAAAAATTTTTCCTTAGGGTTTGGCATCTCAATGTTATAGAATTGTGCCACAAAGCATGGATCGCTAAATAAGAATCAAGCTCCTTGAATGGACTCTTCAACCGAGACAGAACCTCCAGAATGTTTATCTTCCGCCTGTCAGGGAACCGAGCAGGAAAGCAACCAGTCCCATCATCATGGCAAACAGGGAAAGATTCCTGTACTTCTCCATGGGAGGATTTCTTGCAAACACGAGCCCGACCGACAAATAAACAAAGATAGAATCTGTGATGAGGACCGGTATCAAATAAAACGAATTGTGGTAAAAACTCGTATCTCTAAGTGAGATAAACGGAACGAAACTCAGGGTAACGGATAAAAGATAAACAAGAGCTATGACAACAAAGGTTTTTTTCTTGCCAAGGTACATCGGTATTGATTTCACTCCCTCTGCTCTATCACCCTCGATGTCCATGATATCCTTCATTACCTCTCTCCCAAAACTTGCTATAAATGCTATCACCGACAGAACAGTAACAGCAGAGGGAACGTACTCTGACACTGCCACGGAACCAAATATGAACGGTATGGCGGTTGTGTACGCTATATAAAAATTACCAACAAATTTAACTTTCTTGAGTTTCAAATCGTAAAGTATAGCCAGGGCGCCCGTCAGTACCGCGATGTAAAAACATTTCATATTCACCAGCAGAGAGAACGATATTCCCGCGGGAAAGAGTAAGAAAAACAAAAGCAAGGCCGTTTTTGGTTTCAGATCTCCTCTGACCAGAGGTCTATCCATTCTCCTGTTCTTCTTATCCACTTCAAGATCTACATAATCGTTGAGGGAAAATGTACTCGCTTCCAGAAGTAGAGCCGTGAGAAATGCAAACAGAAGATTGTAGCTATACATGGTAAATTCTCGGTTAGATACCGTTGCACCTATGAGTACGGCTATAATGAGCATAAAGCCGTGCTCCAGCCTCATGAGCTCCCATATCGCCCTGAGTTTTGACATATCGAGTTCCCTAAAAATTACGGATAGATAAGATTTTGGTATATTTGGTTAATCTTCTGAGATGATTTTTTCTATTTCCTTCTCATCACCTCTTCTCTCCCTGATATCTCTGAGAAGCTGGTTGAGAAGCTCAACAGCCAGCTTCTTACAATCTCCACACTTAAGTTCTCCCCCTCTGCATCTGTTGTATATATCGAGAAGCTCCTTATCATCCTCGATAAGATGATACAGAAACAACTCGTAGACCATGCATTTTTCGGGCTCTCCACCGTACTTCCTCTGTTCCTCGAGACTCGCCTTTCCTCCGGTTTTTGCCGACATAACCTTTCTCCTTACAGCACTTTCATCATCGGAGAGGAATATCGCGCTTTCGGGCCTCGAGGAGGACATCTTTCCTCCATCAAGTCCCATCATCAGCCTGTGATATGTTGATGATGGCTGAATGAAACCGTATCCCCCATTTTCAACCTCCACCCTTGCTATCTTTTCATTGAGCAACTCTATATCTTCATCCTTTGCATCATTCAGGTAAATGACCCTGTAATCATCGATCCTTTCAATATCGCGCAAGCCGTAACTTTTAGCGACGCTCTCGGCAACATCGAGCAATTTCTTCACATCCTGCTCTGTCTTTAGAAACACACCTATTTTTCCATCTCTGGCTCTATCAACGTTGAAGAATCTGAAAGCCCTGGCTATATCTCTGCATAACCTGAGATGCGGATCCTGGTCAACACCAACGGGTACAAGGGTAGGTCTCACTCCACCGAACTTCTCAAGCTGAACATGCAAAATATCTCCCGCCTGTATCAGAGGTGCATACGCATGTGCCATGTTTGTCGAACTTGTAAATCCATACGTTGCAACGAGTTGAGACCAGTTTATCTTCTTACCAAATACATATGCGAGATTCTTCACCTCTTCTCTCTTTGACTGGAAATAAACCTGGCATTTTTCGGGATCTATACCGAGTGCTATGTAATTTGAGATATATTCATCCACGGCGAGTTTCCTCGATACCTCAAATGATATATTTCTTGTTGCATAAGCCTCCATATCAGCAACCGCTATGAATATATCCGCACCAAGATCCTGATAATATTTGACCTGGTCTATCACCATTTTGTGTCCGAGATGCATCTTTCCGGAAGGCATCAGACCAGTCAGTATCACCCATGGTCTCCCCTCCGATATCGCCCTCTTTATCCTTCCAAAATCCCTGTGACCAAAAACAACCCCCCTCCTCAGCAATCTGTGGGGATTCGGGAGATCCTTCCACATTTTCTCATCGAATCTTTCTATTCCAAAATTCAGCAGTAGCTCCTCATAATCCTCATATATCTTTGAACTCCATGGATTTATCTCGACCATAAAACAAAAAAGATATGGGATTTCAAAAAATTAGCGATTAGCAGCTCATTGGATTTCTATAGTTACGGGTATATCCGTTATCGTCACAACTCCAACTCTGAGTGAGGATGAGGGCGGAGGGAGGACGGTTAGGGGAAGAACCTCATCATAAATATGCTGAGGAATAATGTATATCAATCTGGTGTAGCTCTCATTATCGGTGGGATGAAACCACCACTCTTTCCAGTAATTAACCATCTCCCGCGCTTCTTTCTCGGTTAGCCCCTTTTCGATTAGAGATTGCACAAGTTCATCCACATCAAACGATGTTTCATTCCTCAGCTCAACGGTTATACTCACCTCTTCTCCACCATCCACCTTGTCTACCCTGATGTAGGTCAAACCCATGTCCGTATAGTTCGCCTTCCCTAAAGGATATCCGTATACTAAATAGACGTCACTGATGGTGTAGTTCTCTCCATTTTTCACGTGGAATGTCGCATTGCTTCCTTTAACTCTGATATCGGCCTTTACATTCGTTGACCAGTTTATCGTCCCCTCGTAGAAAAGGTAAGGGTATCTGGTACCGTTTGGCAAAACCACATAACCGCTATCAATACTCACAAACCACACTATATGATTTTTTATAACATCTGCCGGTGGAATCGTCGTTACGTTATCGATATTTGCTATATCAATCAAAACCTTCATTTTCCCCGAGTTGTGGAAGTATATTACGGGTTTTCTCACGGAGAAGATGATATCCGGGGGTTTTCCCAGAACGGATGTGCCATTACAGTCGTATCCCTTTACAAAAACTCCCCATTCGTGTATTTCGAAATCTCGCTGAAAATCTATGCACCCACATATCAAGACGGTGCACATCGAAATCAGTATCAGATATCCGGGGGATTTTTTCGCACCCGACATTAACTTTCAATAACGGAGAATAGATAAAAAATTTTCCATCAACAAGTACGTGAAGTCAACTGTAGATACAGCATACGCGGCACACATGGTGACAGTGTTTCCCACGGTATGACTTACACGAGCGAGGTAACAAAGATTGAAAAACAGCTGAAACAAGCATATCAGAGTGACCCGAATTCTTCCATCTATCACGACTGTAAATAATCATCAAATCGTAAACTTTCCTTTTTAGCTACGTTCACATGACATGCTTAAAAACTTATATACCCAAAAATTTATTTTTTTGTCTGGTGATACCCGAATGAGTCAGAGGGTATTTGTTTTAATCGCTGTGGCACTTATGTTATGTACAACCCCATCTGCTCCTTTCTCGATGAATGTAACGGGCAAAAAGTGCGACCTTGAGGATGAGAAAAAGTTGGTTGATTACATAGAAATTTATGCGTACTCTGAGCCTATACTCCTCCAAGTAATTGATCACCTCTGGTTTTTCATCCCGTACAGGACGTTGGGTACAGTAGACTTTGGTGACGTTTGCCTGTACTTTGAAAAACCAGCGACTGTACATGTGGATTATGCGATAATATGGCAGGATGGTACAGAGATCATTAACCGCTCCTTCCATAAGCGGATAACATCGGTCCCCTGTGGACAGTTTCTCGACACAGCTGCACTTGCTGGAGATGTTTACAAAAAAGTAAAATCGCCCGTGGGAATTTACGTCATACAGATTGAGATACATGTTGAAGATGACAACTCGAGCAAGGTAGTGAAAATACCGGGAGTGATGTTCTATTATGTATGTATCCTGTCAACGGGTCCATTTCTGTTTACATACATAAGAGATATTCTCTGGATGATGGCATACATGTGTTGGGAATGGTTGCAGAATCCCTCCTCATCTACATAAAAATGTGAAACCCCCTTTTTCCATGACTTGCGAGGTCACCAGCATTTTTTTCATCTTGTCAAAATAATACGCCGAGGGGGAGATTTGAACTCCCGCGGTGCGAAAGCACCAC
>CAYSPA010000025.1:0-14726 GCA_964432835.1 uncultured Thermoplasmatales archaeon
GGGCAAACGAGACGGTAACATTTGATGCATCTCTATCATTTGATCCGGATAATGATGAGCTGAACTGTACCTGGAATTTTGGGGATGGAACAAATGCTCATGGAATGTCCGTAGAACATTCATACACCCCGGCGGAGGTATACCGTGACTCTCACAGTAAGCGACGGTGAGCTTACCGATAAGATAAAAGCGGTGGTGGAAGTCATTGAACAGGGTGTGTGATTTAGATTGATCTCGGCATTAAACTTACAAAGGTACAAGGAGGGCTGTGAGAACCATTGGATACCTTGTGGAAACGAACCATCTCACGAGTTTCTTCCCGTAAAGTTTTGCTCTCTGTTCGAGATTCTCTCCTTTTCTAACATCATTAACCTCGAAAGCGGCCTTTAACACGAGAATCGCTGATAGAATCAGTAAAATTGCATCAGGCATATCTTTTAAACCATCGAAAGAGAGGTATATCTTGTAACCCAGGTACATTATAGAAAGCAATCCGCAAAAAGAAAAGATAGCGGATATCTGTAAAGTTCTCTTTAGACCAAATACATGAGCCCATGTTTTTATACCCTCTGCTTTATCCTCCGAGTAATCCTCGCATGTATTTACCAGCGTAAAACCCTCGTTCATCAGTGCATAGCCGACTATGAACATTATGAAAGGAAGATCGATGCCATCTCTGAACACAAACCATCCACCAAGGGGGGAGAGGGTGTACATGCCTATCATGACTGGAAATGGACTGAGAAACCCTCTTTTTTTGATTCTGAAAGGTTCCGCAGAATACGTTATTGCAGAGATAATCCCGAACACACCGCACACAGATGTTACAATTCTGCCCAGGGTCACAAAGTACAAGATAATGAGAACGGCGATAGAAAACTCCACAACAATAAGTACCTTGATGAGTCTTTTACCAAGAATATCAACACTTTCACTCATATATCTTTTGTATTTTCTATCGACGTTGTAATCACAAAGGCAGTTTAGATGGCATGCGGGCACTATGATGCTGTAATGGAGAAGAACATAAAGCAGAGATTTCAGATTCATAAATTCGTTGATATTCCCGGCACCAAGGAGGAGACCTGCAAGAGGTAAACCGAGACTCCCCAGCAGAAGTTTAGCTCTGCTGATCTCGAGGAAGGCTTTTATTTTACTGCGTTTTTCCGTCATTATGGTGTTATCATCAATCCGGTATTTTTAAATATTTTTATTTAATCAATTAGATTAAACCTATCCATCTGGCAAGACAGTATATGAGCACAGGGAAATACAGAAGAAAGATGCCCCTGGTTATCTCATATTTCTTGAAGAGGTATGAAGCAGTCAGACCAAATACCACAAATATCACAATATCTAGCGCGGTGCGGAATAGAATAAGAAGAGAAATAAATGAAATAAAGAGGAGAATGGACACAATTGTTACACCTTTGTCTTTGCCATATATGGTATAAATACTCCTTATACCAAGTTTCTTTTCACTTTCGTAATCCTTTAGATCGGTGACGAGAGGACCTATGGACAGCAATATAGCAATAAGGATACCTATACCGATACCTTCTGGAGTTATGGCTGATGGTAAAATCTTCACGAACTCAAAGGGTGGCATCGTTCCGATCTGAATGTATCTCGGTGTCATGTATCCTATGAAGTATGCGATTGCGGAGCCTATGCCTATAAAAGTTGTCGAGAAAACTGTATTTCTAAATCTTATTGGGGGAACAGAATAAATTGTTCCCATCGCGAGAGCCACGAGAGCGAGTGCAAGGGCATATACGCTCAGCATAATGGCCAGCCATACCGAGATTACGGCACATATTATTGCTATATGGAGAGCTTGTTTCTCCGTCAATAAACCCGATGCAATGATTCTATCCCTATTTGTAACCCTATCTATTTCGATGTCATAAATATCGTTTATTATTGCCGTATAAACCCACATAAAGACAACAAGAAACATACTCAGACCAGCCATGCCTATGTTTCCAGTTTGTGAAGGATCGGCTAGATTCATGAGATTTATATCCAGATGTCCCGCGACGATAATTCCTATAATCACCATAAGTATGCCATGAGCAACCTGTGGCAATCTCACGGTTTTAAGAAATCTGAACGCGAAACCCTTCTTCGAAAGCTCTCCGGCTATGAGGGCAAGAATTATACATATTATGAGAAAGTGCAGGAAGAACACCGGCTGGAGGAGGCCGCCGGCCACCCTCGCGTGCCCTGGAACAACTATGTTCTCAGATTCCGGAGACCACATCGCCAGAATCGGGTCCAGCCTGGGCGTACCAATTATGAGTATGAGTGTGTAGAGTACAAAGAAATTAGCCAGCGCCACCGGTATCGATCTTCTCTTGATAAAAACGTAGGTGCTGGAAAGGATGAGAATGGTCATTATTTCTACAAAGAGACCGTACCCTCCAACATCCCCAAGCCTGAGGAAAAAGGAGGTATAACCTTCTATAAACTGCTGGACGGAAGCCACGTATCTGTATGTGCTCGTATGAAATACAAACTTATCCAGAAAAGGTGGTAGGAGGATGATAGCAAAGCCCCATGCACTGAGATTTGCGACCTTCATCAATTTTTCCTTTGAAAAGAACTTCAGAACGACCACACCCATCAGATAGGCGGCGAAGTAAAAGAAAATGATATGGGCATAATTGAATATGTATTTGTAACTGAGTTCGGCATATGGATAGTTGAAAAGACAAGCCTCTATCCACGTTCGCATAAACGAGAGAACAAATATCCATATGAACAGGGTCAATATGTTCAATCTTTCTCTCTCAATTTTCCCCACGATGTTCTCCGCCCACAATAAAATTCTCTCCATACTGCTACTCTTTTGCATAGGTGAAAATCGATGAAACGATATTTAAACATGATGACTCCAGCCAAGGCAGTTTTTAATCTGTAAAATTCAATAAAATTTTTAAGTCCACAAATCATACATAATTTTACGGCACATCCAACACATCGAAGGGGTGTCTTTGATGGGAGAAGCCGGGAGCCATACATTTGTACTCGCGATCGTGGTAATGATGGCGATGCCAATCTTTTTGCACGTCTCAAGGGGCGAAACAGAAGAAAGCTTTACTTTTACCCTCACGGTTGACCCCTCAAATATAATCGTGGAGAGACCATGGTACGGAAAGATAGCGGTCGCCATAAAGAATGTGTCAACATTTCTGATAAATCCAGATAAACCGAGATTGCCCAAAATAGTCAGGGTTGTGGAGTTGCCTTTCGGAGTGATCGTTGAAAACGTAACCCTGGAAGCTAACTATGAACCCTTGGATGCCATATCTTCGTATCCCCCCGCCGACCTCTATCCGGCCAAGGATTTCTACTATAGAGTAAGCGTTGGTATGAATGCAAATATGAGCAGAGTCACTTTTGTGAGCATTCACTGGTATCCGGTTAAATACTCAGAGTCCCAAGATACACTCTATATATCCGATAGAGCGGAGGTTAAAATAATCTACAGACTTTCTTCGGAGAAACTGCCATTCCCAGAAAACCCAACCTATGATATGGTCATAATCGCCCCAAAGGAGTTTGAAAAACCTCTCCAGAAACTCGTCGCCCATAAAAATGAGCATGGTGTAAAAACATTCTTCAAACCCTTGGAAGATATATACAGTGAGTACAGCAAAGGGCGAGATAAACCAGAGAAGATAAAATTGTTCATAAAGAGTGCGGTTGAGAAGTATGGAATAAAATACGTTCTTCTCGTTGGCGGTCTGAAATCAATGATTTATGCAAAACCAAAAGACAACGTGAACGAAGGTTCCAGTGGCTGGCATCTACCCGTTAGATATACCAATCTGCGAGATAAACCGAAGTTCCCTCTCAGTGAGAATCTTTTTGATCCCGGTTTTATCAGCGATCTTTACTATGCAGATATCTATAAAGAGGGCGGTGAATTTGAGGACTGGGATCCAAATGGCGATGGCATCTTCTCCGCATGGGGTAGGGATAATATCGAGAACGACACCTTCATAGATCTCTGTCCAGATGTGATGCTCGGAAGGCTGGCCTGCAGGAACATTAAAGAGGTTGAGACCGTCGTGAACAAGATAATAAACTACGAGAATAACGCCTATGGAAAGAACTGGTTCAAGAGGATAATCGCGGTATCTGGAGATGGTTTTCTCGACCAGTATGATTTGAATATAACATGGGATACGAAAAATCTACCGGATGGAGAATACACCCTGCACGCCCAGAGCTTCAATATCAATGGTACAGCCGGACCCATAGAGATCATAAATTTCACGATCGACAGATCAAGAGAAACGAAACTCACTTTCAAGCATGACGATAATAAAAATCCCGCTCTGAAAGATGGATACCCCGCTCCGCCAATAGCAACGATTGTCACCATATCTCCGGGGGATAATCTCGGTTATAATGATTACACATACACGCCGGGCGAGAGGGAGGCGTACTGTAACGATATATTCCACTGGGCCGATATAAGTTATAAGAATGGAGTATTCACAATAAGAGGGAAGTCATATGACCCCAGACCATATGGATACACCACAAACTTCCATGTCTGGGTGACGGACAGCGATGGAAAGGTTGTATTCTCTGCGTGGAGGAATGACACGAGAATGTACTATGAGGGTGAATGGACCACCGGAGAGAAACCCCTTCTCTACAGAGGGGGAGCCCTTTATTACATGCCAAAAGATTTTGAAAGAGAAATCCTGTGGGCATCAAATGGGAAGTTGAGGGGAATAAATGATGTCGTGAACGCACTTAACAAGGGTGCTGGATTCTTCTTTATCTCAGGTCACGGCAGTCCAAACGTGTGGGCTGATCATTATCCCGGGATACCGGGAAACAGGCTGAGCGGACAGGTTGTTGGATTAAGTGTGGTGAGTTACAAACGACCATTCTTCCCGATAGATTCTCTGTCAAATGGTGAAAAACTCCCCGTGGCAGTAGTGGGGGGTTGTCACACAAGCATGTTCAATGTATCCGCTCTCCTATGCATGTATGATCTACTGCCATATTTCTTCAAATTCCTTCCGAAGGTATACATGTGGACATTTGGTAAGCCCACTCCAGAGTGCTTTAACTGGAGACTTGTAAGAAACCCGCACGGAGGAGCGATCGCAGCCATCGGTAACACGGGTCTTGGTTATGGGATGCCCGGCGAAAATGCCAATGTGGGAGGAGGAGACTCCTGGATAACCATAGAGTTCTTCAGACAGTACGGAGAGAACAACCTCCATGTTCTCGGACAGGCATACTCTCAAGCAATCGTGAGTTACATAAACCATTTCAACATGGAAGATTTTGAGGCGGGTCATACGAAGACGGTGGAGCAGTGGACTCTCTTAGGCGACCCAAGCTTGATGATAGGAGGATATCCTCCCGAGTAATCGATCATGCACACAAAACTTTAAGATACACCACCCTCTTTTATTTATAAAAATCAACCGGAAGAGGAGTGAAGCATGTTTGATGTTCTCATCATCGGTGCCGGTCCGGCTGGCGGGATGGCTGCAAAAACGATAGCGAACTCGGGATACTCTGTTGCGATTATCGAGATAAAGAAGGAAGTTGGCTATCCTGTGCAGTGTGCCGAAAGCGTATCGGAATTTTGTCTCAATACAGTTGGTATCGAGAAGGATGATAGATGGATAAAAAATGCCGTGAAAGGCGTCAAGATTGTTGCTCCAAATGGAAAGTTCTTTTACTGCACAGAGAAGAGATACAATGTAGACAGGCATCTTTTTGATAAGAGTCTGGTTGAAAAGGCTGTCGATGATGGTGCTGAACTGCATACTGAAACTAAAGCAGAACGCGTTGAAAGAAGAGGAGACAGGTACATCATAAAGACGAATAAAGGCGATTTCGAGGCGAAGATCGTTGTTGCTGCGGATGGTCCTTTATCGAATGTTGCAACACAACTTGGCATGCTGGAGAGGAAAACATTCGGTAAAGCTGTACAGTACAAGTTTGATGCAAAACATGTGAAGGGTATAGATGATAAATGGCTGTACTTTTACATGCATACTTATGAGTTGAAGGGAGGTTACATCTGGATTTTTCCCAGAGGAGACGAATATAATATAGGTCTCGGTGGGAGAGTATCTAACCTTGTGCCGAGACTCAGAAAATTTTGCAATGAGATGGGTATAGATCCAGAGAAGAGAAAATCCGCCAACGGTGGTTTGTTGCCATTTGAGTTTGTTTTCAAAACCAGAAGTGAGAACAATTGCCTCGTTGTTGGGGATGCTGCCGGATTGACAAACCCAGCTACCGGCGGAGGAATATTTCCAGCATTGTACAGCGGTAAACTCGCTGGGGAGATTATCATTAAATCTTTCGAAGAGGAAAATCCGGAGGTTCTTAAAGAGTATGATAGAAAAATAAGAAAGACACCATTCCTCCATCCATCAATTATCAAGACAGCCCATTACTATGCAAACTGGAAAGACGAGGATTGGAACAGGCTTGCAACCGCGGCGCATGGCATGGACATGGAGGATATGACCGTCCTCTGGGGTATAATTCAGGGGATAAAGAAACATCACTGGATGATAACACGTGGACTCGAGATGCTAACCATCAGAAAAGCCATGCTCATCAGCAAGAGATATTCGTGAGATAATTTTGACAGAACAAATATCCGTGAAAAATAAAAAAAGAGGGTACGAGTTTTCCCTAACTCTGGACCCTTTGCATTTCTCTGAGTTTCTCGAGTTCTCTCTTTCTCAGCTCTGCCCTCTTGATCTTTCCACTCAGTGTTTTTGGTAACTCTTTGACATACTCTATCACTCTTGGATACTTGTACGGAGCGGTAACTCTCTTCACATGCTCCTGCAATTCCTTTGTCAGCTCTTCCGATGGCTCGTAACCCTCTGCAAGCACGACAAATGCTTTGACTATGTTTCCTCTCACTGGATCTGGTACACCTATTACCGCAGACTCTACAACAGCCGGATGCTCCTGTAAAGCGGATTCCACTTCGAATGGTCCGATTCTGTATCCGGAGCTCTTTATCACATCATCCGCCCTTCCAACAAACCACAGATATCCATCCTCATCCTTGTACGCCTTATCTCCAGTGTAGTACCAATCCCCTCTGAATGCTTTCTTGTTACTCTCCTCATCTTTCCAGTACTCCTTCATCAACCCAGGAGGTCTCACTGGAGTTAATTTCACAGCAATGTGTCCTTCTTCTCCAACAGGCAGTTCATTTCCATCATCATCCACTATCGCAACATAGTGTCCCGGCGTAGGTTTACCCATAGAACCCTGCTTTATCGGGAGGCATCTCATATTCGCTACCAGAGCTACCGTTTCGGTCTGTCCGTAATAATCATAGATATCCAGCCCTGTCGCTTCTTTCCAGACCCTTATCACCTCAGGGTTCAGTGGTTCTCCTGCACTCAGGCAGTGCCTGAGTTTCGAGTAATCATAGTTCTTGAGGTTCTTCACCTGTATCATCATTCTATACGCGGTCGGCGGCGCACAGAATACCGTAACCCCATACTTCTCGAGAATCTTCAGCGCAATCTCTGGATTGAATCTGCCTTTGAGATTCCACTGCAGGATCGTCGCTCCAATTATCCATTGTCCAAAGAGTTTGCCCCACGCTGTTTTAGCCCAGCCGGTATCTGCTATCACCCAGATCGTATCCTCTGGTTTTAAATCCTGCACAACATAGGCAGTAACCCAGTGGGCAAGTGGATATGCATGGGTATGCAGAACCATCTTTGGATACGATTCTGTTCCCGATGTGAAGTATATCAGCAGAGGATCAGAGGTTTTCGTCTTTTCAACCTCATCTCTGCTTATCTCCTTTGCCTCCTTCATCTCATCCTCATAACTTATCCATCCATCCTTCTTTCCATCGACGAGAATCTTATATTCCAACGAGGGGCATTTGCTTTCTGCTTCCTCTACTCTCTCTGCAAACTCACTGCATGTCACAGCAACCTTTGCCTCTGCCCTGTTTATCCTGTACTCGATATCCTTGGCTGTAGACAATGTTGGCGTAGGCATGAAGATGGCGCCGAGTTTGATACAACCTATAACAGCTATATACCACTCCGGAACCCTTGGAAGCATGATGAAAACCCTATCTCCCTTTTTCACTCCGTATTTCTTGAGAACACTTGCAAACTTGCTTGAAAGTTCGCTGAGTTCTTTAAACGTTAATCTGTGTGCACTTTCCCCATCGCTACTCACGGTGATGAGCGCAACCTTATCCGGCTCTTTCTTCGCCCAGTCGTCTATTGTGTTAAAACCAAAGTTGTAGTGCTCCGGTATCTCCCACCTAAAATTCTTGTAAAACTCATCATAATCTTTCACATTCGGCTCAACATTCCTCAAGATACCACCTCCTCTTTCTTCTTCCTCTCTTCAAGGAGTTTCTTCGCAATTTCTCTGAGCTTGAACTTCTGTATCTTTCCACTCGCCGTCATCGGCCACTCATTCGTGAAGAATATGTACTTCGGAACCTTATATCTGGCGATGTTCTTCTTGCAGAACTCCTTGATTTCTTCCTCGGTTGCGCTCTCTCCATCTTTAAGCTGTATAAACGCCGCCACCTCCTCTCCATACTCTGGGTGAGGCACTCCAACAACCTGCACTTCTTTTATCTTCGGGTGGGTATAGAGGAATTCTTCTATCTCTCTCGGATAAACGTTCTCTCCACCTCTGATTATCATATCATCGACTCTTCCAAGGATGTAAACATAACCATCTTCATCCATCTTCGCAAGGTCTTTGGTGTGTAACCAGCCATTTTCTATTGCTTTTGCAGTCGCTTCTGGCATCTTATAATATCCTTTCATTATGTTGTATCCTCTCGCAACAAGTTCACCAGGCGTATTTGGAGGAACCTCCTTCAGTGTACCTGGCTCCACTATCTTTACCTCTATGTATGGCATCGGCTTACCAACCGTCTCGACTCTCTTCTCAATCGGATCATCCCTGCTGGTCATGGTTATAACTGGAGACGCCTCAGTGAGACCATAAGCAATGGTCATCTCCCTAGCATGCATGTCCTCCATGACTCTCTTCATAACCTCCACAGGGCAGGGGGCGCCGGCCATTATGCCTGTTCTCAGAGAAGAGAGGTCATACTTGTCAAAGTCGGGGTGATTCAACTCTCTGACAAACATCGTTGGAACTCCATAAAGTATGGTGCATTTCTCTTTATCAACCGCTTCGAGAACCTTTCCCGCATCGAATATCTCTATTGGAACCATCGTTACTCCATGAACAACGCTCGCAAGCGTCCCCATTACGCAACCAAAGCAGTGGAAGAAAGGCACAGGTATGCACAGCCTGTCTTCTGGTGTCATTCCCTGATATTTTCCTACCCAGTAAGCATTGTTCACTATGTTGTAATGGGTGAGCATCACTCCCTTTGGAAAACCAGTAGTTCCAGATGTGTACTGCATGTTTATGACATCTTGGGGATCGAGAGATGCTTGCATAGCCTTAAGCTCTTCGTCGCTGACTTTATTACCCATCTCCATGACCTCATTGAATGTGAACATTCCAGGATGCTTTTCTTCGCCGATGAAAACAACGTTCTTCAGATAGGGGAGCTTTTCACACTTCAACTCTCCTGGGGCACAATCCTTGAGCTCCGGCACAACCTTGTAGATTGTATCCACATAGTTCACATCCTTGAATCCCTGAACCAGAAAGAGAGTTGTTGTATCGGATTGTTTCAGAACATATTCCAGCTCATGTGCCTTGTAGTAAATGTTCACTGTAACTAGAACCGCTCCGATTTTTGCGGTCGCAAACTGCAGTAAAACCCATTCCGGAACGTTGTACGCCCATATAGCGACGTGATCTCCCTTCTTCACTCCAAGTTTCATCAAACCCTTTGCGAGCTGGTCGCACTTCTCCTTGAACTCTCTGTAACTGTACCTCAAGCCTCTATCAACATAAACGAGGGCATCTTTGTCAGGATATTTTTCTGCGGTCTCATCGAGCACATCTCCAATTGTTTTGTTTATCAATTCCTCTGCCATGAGTTTCTCCCCCTTCTTGGAGAAGGATAAACGGGAGAGTTTTAATAAAGGTTCGGTTTTTCCCGTCCAGCTGTTATAACCTCATTGAGATAGAGCAAAGGCTCCAAGTACAGTTTATCACATACTGTTTAAATGAAGCACAATCGCATATGTTTAGAGAATTCAACTTCCACTTTCCACCATTTCAAGGACACTGTTCACAATATCTGTCTGAGAGTAGAAAGTGATATTCTCGCCATCGAAGTATCCTTCTGCAACGAGGGACCATATTGCGTGCGTCGGATATACCTTTGGTCTCGCATACACCCTTGCGTTTATCTCCCCATCGGTGGCATTCTCCTTGACGTACACCCTCCACTCCACACCATTTTCGTAGGGCGATGACTTTGATAATCTCTCCATGCAGTAGAGTTCGAGTTTTTCTATCAGAGCATCGCTCAGATTCTCCAGCAATATCCAGCCATCCCTTGAGATGTTTTTATCATCTTCCAGCACTATCTTATCGACGCCCGGCGGCGCAAAGAATGGATCCTCAATTACCGTTGCATCTATTTCGAAGGTTGGCAGATAAAGATGGGTCCAGTCGTTCTGGTCATATGGTGGATTGCTACCATCTGAATAATCTAAGAAATCGAATTTCAAGTACTGGATGAGATGTTTTATTGGCATGGCAAACCATCCAGCAAGCCAGTAGTAGTTCATCACGCTTTTGTAATTTGCCCATGTTTGTATGAATCTCTTTTTCTCCTCTCTACCACCCAATATACTCGTATTGTCACATCCCTGGATACTCCATGGAGTTATGCCAAGAGAGTGACCCAGCTCGTGCATCAGTTGTTTGGCGAAAGCAACCCTTTTAGCTCTTTCTCCAAAAGCAAGATATATAAGGAAACTTCTCCTTGACATGCTCACATGTATGGTATCGTACCTGTTAAATTTCGAGGGAATACAGAATGCACCTTTATGTCCAATAACAACATATCTGAATATCCCCCTTCTCTCATCGGGGAAATACCTTTCGTAGTATTCTAGCATTGAACCGGTATCCTGAGATGCTACCTTGGTATATGGAACCTTCTGCCCTCCGCCGTTCTTTGGAGAATCGGGCCAACCATCATCTATGTAGAGATTTATCCCGTGCTGACAGAATCTCTCTATGAGAGCCTGCTTCGATTCCTCGTAAAGCTCTCTCTCGATATCGAAGAAAGAACCTTTTTCCATGATGTCAACTTCCATGTACACGTCTGGAGTAAATGGATTTGCGAGCCATTCTGACATCCTGTATTCCTCTATATTCTCTATCCCATCCAAGTCTGGATCGAGATATTCGTGGTTATCCCATGTAAACGGGTCGTATCCCCATTTCCATTCCCACGAAGTCGGTATCCCATCTCCATCTGGATCCATTTTACTATCATCTATGAATGGACTCGTGTGGAGAACATTTACCTCCGTCCAGTATGGAATGCCATCTCCATCGAAATCGGTTTGGTAGATGTTGAACCACACTTCGAAATACTCCCCAACGAAGTGTCCGTAACCATCTTCATCGTAAAGGTAATCATCCCCGGACCATCTTCCGGTTCTGTAATCGTAAGTCAATGTGAAGGAATCCCTCTCGATATCCTTCGTTTTCCTTCCAAAGATACCGTAATTTACTCTCTCGACGACGGTTATGGTAACCTTTGAGGTTGGCTTCTCTTCCTCCACATCCTTGACCATCCTGAATTCCTTGAAGTCCGCATCCCATGTATCCCAGGTGAGGTACAGATACTCTTCTCCTCCTTTCAATATAGTGGCGTTTTTACTCGAGAAGGTTTTTCCATCTATGGTAGCCTCGACATAGAAGGAGGGTTTGTTTTTCCACTCTCTGCTGAAAGGAGTGAGAAGCTTATCGAGAAGACCGCGATGTCGAACCCTTTCAACCTCGACTATTATACCCTGATTTGTGAGCGGACTGATTCTGTCATCTATGACTATTCCCTCGCCCTCTGGAGCTTTTTTCCGGGGCTGTGGCATGAGAACGATGGTAGCCACTATGGCGAGAATAATGATGATAGCGATACCAATGACTATCCACTGCTCCTTTCCACCGGATCCCTTTTTCGCCATACATTATCAAAATACGTTTGTTCATATATATAAGTTCTTATTATATTAATACCATATAACTTCTTATACTTGGTACCGCGAGTTCATCGTTGATACCGTCTGTGGATATTCCCACTGTTATATAGCACATTCGGAGGCAGAACCTTCACCCATCCACAACAAATTTTCAGGGACTTGGAAATAAGAATCGAGATCAAACCTTTTCTGAGCGTTGATATAGAGTCGTCTTTATACGTCGAAGGGAGAGATTGAAAGAGTCGAAGAAAAATGTAAAGAAACCCTCCTTGAGGGCGTTGTGAGGATGTGGGAGAAGGTCTGGAGGACCTGGTCAAGCGATATACTCGGTAAGCCCATTTTCTACAGAAAGTCGGCGAGGGGTTACCAGTTGGCCGTAATCGATGGTGGTACCGGATATTTTCTCTTCGTAGAGGAAGGTAAAAGCCCGCAATAACGACAGCCCGCTTTGCTAACACCAACGAAAGGGCTTTTTATCTCGAGTCCCTTCCATCCATGATGAGAGAGATATGTAGCGAGGATGTGGAAAGATTATCGGAGATCTACGATCCAGACAACAAGGACTCATTCATCAGCTTGTACATCGACCCGGAAAGTCCCTATGAGAGTTTTCTCAAAAGGAGAGAGGAAGCATGCAGGTGTGTCCTGAAGAAAAACCCTTCCCTTCTGGAGAATTTCGATAAGACGATGGAACGAATAAGAGATGTTATAATGAAAAATTCTTCTCGGGAATTTCTGATAATATTTGCATCACACAAGAACGGATTTTTCGAGATGTATACATCCAACCAGAAGGGAAAGAATTTGATGATCGTCGACACATCTCCGTATATAAGACCGGTCGTCGAGATGATGGAGGACTACGAAGATATAGGTCTCATTCTCATGGATACCCACAGAGCAAAGGTTTTCATGCTGTGTGAAAACAAACTGATTCCGGAGAAAAAGATAGCACGAAATATCCTGAGGAAACACAAAAAGGGCGGATGGTCTCAGGCGAGGTTTCAGAGAATAAGGAGGGAGGAGATAAAGAGATTCATGAAAGAGGTTGCGCTTTACTGTGAGAAGATATTCAAGGATGTGGACAAGATCATCCTGGCGGGTCCCGGAAATGGAAAACACATATTTCTGGAAACGATACCAAAGAGTCTCAGGAAGAAAATCATAGAAATCCTAGACGTTGATTTTGATGAGGATGAGAGAAAGTTGATCGAAATCATGCAGGATATGGGGAAAGAGAAAAAGAAAGAAGATGAGGAGATGCTGATGAATCGCATCGGGAGCGAGATTTTGAAGGGAGGGATGGCGGTTTACGGGGTAAGGGAGGTCTTGGAGAGGGCTATGGAGGGTTTGCTCGAAGTCGTCCTGATAGATAAAAATCTGAGGATAGCGGGATGGATATGCGAGAGATGCCAACTCGTTGATGTTGGAAGAAAAGAGAGATGCCCTTATTGCGGGAGCGAGGTATCGGAGGTTGATGTTATAGAAGAGATAGTGGAGTTCTGTGAAAGATTCGATAGCAGGGTGATCTTCTTGGAGAATGAGGAGTTGAAAGAAATCGGAGGAATAGCCGGACTGCTGAGGTACAGATATTGATAGCAGACAGATAGATTTTAAACACATAACCAATTTCGTTTTTCATGCGAGAATACAGTATCAAGAGAGGATACAATCCAGATATAAATTCTCTGGTGAAAGAATACTTCGGCGTTGAGGGAAATGTTGAGGAAGGTCTGAAATTCTTTTTCGATGGCATAGGCGAGATTTTCATAAAGAGGGAGGGTCAAAAACTCTACATAGAAACCAGACCATCCGGAAATAAGAAGAGCGATATATCTATAATCAAAAGATGGAACGAGTTTCTCTTCAGAGCAACTGGAAAGACCGCGAAAGAGAGGAAAAAGGAATTACTAAAACTCTAGCATTACTTTGGTACCTTCTTCCAGTCCTCAAGAAATCTCTTTATCCCTATATCTGTGAGGGGATGTTTGACCATCTTTCTCAGAACCGCAGGAGGTATTGTAATCACATCTGCACCGAGCCTTGCCGCCTGAATCACATGAATCGGATGTCTAACACTTGAAACAATGACCTTCGTTTTGAATCCATAGTTTCTGAATATATCGACGATTTCCTCCACGATCTGCATCCCCTCATTGCCTATATCATCGAGTCTCCCTATGAATGGGCTCACATAGGTTGCTCCAGCTTTTGCAGCAAGTATTGCCTGATTTGCGGAGAAAACAAGGGTTACATTCGTCTTTATCCCCTCTTTGCTGAGAGTTTTTACCGCCTTTAGACCTTCCTCGGTCATCGGTATCTTGACAACCACGTTTTTGTGTATCTTTGCGAGTTCCCTCGCCTCTTTTATCATACCTTCTGCATCCTCGCTTATGACCTCGAGGCTTATGGGACCATCCACTATCTTGAATATCTCATCAACGACTTCTTTGAACGATCTCCCGCTCTTTGCGATAAGCGTTGGATTTGTTGTGACTCCATCTATCACTCCCCAGGATGCAAGTTCTCTTATCTCATCCAAATCTGCGGTATCCACGAATATCTGCATGAGAA